>CAZHPF010000089.1:0-1602 GCA_964534095.1 uncultured Candidatus Saccharibacteria bacterium | reverse complement strand
GATCTCACAATCGGAGTATCTACGGGAACGTTTGTATATGACGATTGTATCCTGCTCAACCCCGAAGAATTATTCCAAGACGACCAACCATACTATGGCGGTGTTTTGACACCATTCGAGGCGCTATTCTTATGCCCGAAAGGGATCGCTCGGAATATCGATGTGACAGAAGTCTTGATCGAAACAATAAATGCGGTGCCGTATGAAAATACAATCACTATAAACGGTACTGCTTCGCCTGAACCGGTGATCGCTTTCACGTTCAATGTTGCGTCGACTATTACAGAGGTGACGTTTACGAACGTGACCGTGAATGAGAGCATCACGGTCACAGGTCTGACCATTGCCAATGGCGATATTCTGTACATCGACACTGCAGCAAAAGAGGTACGCTTGAACACTACCAAGAAGGATTTTACGGGCATATTTCCGACGTTTTTGCCAGAAGATAACGATATTCAGATGACAGTGGCTGGTACGAGTAACACGGTTTTGTCACAAACAGCAGGAGACTCTGAGCGTAGCGTGTATGGAGGCAGTAACTACCTATCTCAGCAATACCAAGTGGCGGCAACTGACGTGAATCAGATGGCCTTATACCTCAAGAAAGTTGGAAATGGTGGAGGAATGCTTTTGGAGGTGCGACTTGAGACAGACAGCACTGGAGTTCCAAGCGGGGATTTAATTGAAAGCATACGGTCTAGCACAGCGCAAGCTTTATAGAGTATGATAATAATTACATATGCCTCTCGATAAAAACTTCTCATATAGCAACGTAGCAACCGCTCCAAGCCCTGCGACTTCTGGTACTTCTTTGGTTGTTACTGCCGGACATGGTACGAAATTTCCGACCGTTCCATTTCAAGCTGTAATATGGCCAGCAGGGTCACAGCCGACAACTGCTAACGCTGAGGTTGTGACGGTCACAGGAGTGTCGACTGATACGTTGACTATTACGCGCGCGCAGGAGAGTAGCGTTGCTAGAACGGTTATCATTGGCGATCAGATCATGGCGGCGATTACTCAGTCGGTATTGCAGAACATTACGCCATCTGGCGTTATTGCTGCTTTTGCGGCGGCAGCAGCCCCTACAGGGTGGCTTCTCTGCAATGGCGCGGCTATCAGTCGTACGACATACGCGGCCTTGTTTGCGATCATCAGTACCGTCTACGGCGTAGGTGATGGATCAACTACATTCAACATACCAAATCTTAAAGGTAAGGTGCCGGTTGGCTTAGATGCTTCACAAACTGAATTTGATGCACTAGCCGAAGCTGGCGGAGCAAAGACACATACTTTGACGACAGCAGAGATGCCAGCGCATACCCATGCTATTACGTTGAAAGCTGATGGTGCAGAGGATAATGGCAACGTAAGCGAATCAAGCTCCAATCCTAAAAGCCCAGGCGTTACACAAAGCACTGGTGGCGGCGGGGCGCACAATAACTTACAGCCTTACGTAGTCGTCAATTATATAATCAAAACCTAGCCTATGATTACCGGTGGAGGCTACGCGGGCCAATTTTCTCCAGGCGTTATGGAGGGCACGCACGGAGCGGTGAAGCTGGACGCTGCAGCTTCGGCGACCGACGATCTGTACAA
>CAZHPF010000088.1:0-1937 GCA_964534095.1 uncultured Candidatus Saccharibacteria bacterium | reverse complement strand
CCAACTGAGCTAATCACCCTTGCTTGCCGCGTATTGGGGCGGGTGAGAGGACTTGAACCTCCACGAGATTGCTCTCACTAGCTCCTGAAGCTAGCGCGTCTACCAATTCCGCCACTCGCGCATTCGAGACCGGTACATGATACCAGTTTGACGCCAGAAATCCAAGCGCTACGCCCGGAGTTAACTTCGCGGCATGTGGCTGTACACATGACCCAGTTCGTAGTCTGATCGGAGCAAACGCTTGGTTTCGTCAAACGTAACGCCTACCTTGACGCCCGAGTTAAGGGTTGCGTACGGATCAAACACATTTTTGACTTTCAAAAACAATTGGTAAATTTCTTCGCCGTAGAGTTTAGGCAGTAATGGTCCGCGTAGTCGGCCATCGCTATACTCTCCGGCCGTAACGCCTCCCATTTGGATTACCAGATCGTAATACTGCTCGATGAGTTTAAAGATTTTTTGCCTGTCGCCTAACTCGGCAATGTTAAACATGGGTTGAGCGCGGATAACTCCTTCTCCGGCATGACCCCACAATGCCACTTCAATCTTGTGCTGTGAAAACAGATCATACGCGGCTTCTATAAAGCCTGCCAGGCTATCTACTGGTATCACAGCGTCATCAATGACAGGAAGCGGTTTTGCTTGGCCATCATTATTCGCGAGTATAGTGGCCGTGGAAGCACGAACACGCATAAGCTCGTCTCTACCTTCTTGTTCAGACTCAACCCGATACGCCACCTTATGATGGTCAAGCAGTTTGGTGGTTTTTTTGACCAGCCGTTTTTGGCTTCTTTCGTTTGCATCATTACATTCGATAAATAATACCAGCTTGATGTTAGGGCTATCTTTTAAAATACCGGGCAGTAACGACGGACTCGCCGCAGTAACCATTTCTAGGGTTGTGCGATCGATCATTTCTATGCTGGATGGCAAGTCAGAGAAAGACCGCAGCTTATTGATTACTTCCTGCGCGGCAGCAAGTGTGTCAAAGCTAGCCATGATAAGCGTTGTCTGAGACGTGTAGGCTTCTGTCATGAGTGTTGCCTCAGTCACCAGCCCCAATGTTCCCTGAGAGCCCACCAGTAGCGGTGTGAGATCAAATGAGCCGTCTTTGCGCTTTACATCACTTAGCGCATAACCGGCGTTGTTACGGCTGACGTTTTTCGAGAAGTTACTGATAATATCATGGTTTTCCTCGATAAGCGCATCAAGCCGACGATATATTTCACCTTCCATGCTGCCGAGACCCAGCTTTTTATTGAGCTCGCGTTTACTCAAACGTGACGTTTCGATGATCTCCCCGTTAGCCAACACAATGCGCAGTCGTTTGACAAAGTTTCGGGTTGTACCATACTTGAGGCCTCGCTCATTACCAACGTTGTTGGCAATAGCTCCGCCAACCGTTGAATACTCCAGTGAGGCTGGTGCGGTCGGTATAAACCGGCCGTGCGTCAAAAGGGTTTGCTGCAGTTTACCGTAGGTTATACCTGGTTCAACAGTAACTTCTCCGGTTTTGCCGTCAAGCTCAAGGATACGGTGTTGATGAGCCGGAAAAACAACCAGTATGCCCGCCCCCAGCGCTGCCCCCGTCGGATCGCTGCCAAGTCCGCGAGCTGTGATTGGTATGATACGTCCCCGCTCGGCTAACTGCCAGGTAAAACGAGCTGTTTTGCGAACATCATTTTCGTTGCGAGGGTACACTATAATGGCGGGCGGCACGGTAAATATGCTCGCGTCGGTCGCGAAGTAGCGACGGGCGTCCATACTTGTCATGACTTCACCAACAAGATGCTCCTGCAAATAATCAGCAACCTTACTCATAACCTACCTTCTTCTGAAGCATTAGCATCGCTAAGCTCAAGTATAGCAAACCTGCTATAAACAAAAAACTCTTACCGAACTCTATTTGGCTACAAGACAAAAAGACGACCCCAAAG
>CAZHPF010000087.1:0-2051 GCA_964534095.1 uncultured Candidatus Saccharibacteria bacterium | reverse complement strand
GGTTACTGCTACTAAGATAATTAGTCCACCCGTTAACTCTCGAAGCCCGAGTGTCTCCTTATAAAATATATAGCCAAAGATTGGGCCAAAGACAAGCTCCAAGTTTAACACTACACTGGCGAGTAAGCCGCCAACTCGTTCAAACCCATAGTTAGATAACAAGTGTACTGCAACCGAAAGAAAGCTAGCAAGCATTAAAACAATCACATAGTTTCTTGTAAACCCTGCTGTTGATACAAATCCACGATGATATACAAGTAACGAGATAATGTAGTTGCCCATGCCGCCACAAATGAGCGAAATAAATGCAATTTCATAATTATTGAGCCGTGCTGAATGCCACTTTCTGGCAAGTAATACTAAGCCGAATAATCCACCCGAAAGCAGCGAAAATACAGCACCTTTATTGAGACTAACTATATCGCTGAGATTTGTGATGGCTACTGAGGCAGCACCAACAAATGAAAGCAAGATCACTGCTGCTTTTTTAAGAGAAAGCCGCTCATGAAAAAACAATACACTGAGAACCGCTGTCGTTGGCACAACCTGCATAAATGCTACAGGCCCGAGCTTGGATTCTTGGGCGGCGATTGTATACAACGCCACGGCGATAATTGAAGCACAGATAGTACGAAACCAGATTACTGTCCATTCTCGTTTTGGTAAATGCAAGAACTTGGCAAGTTTTATATGCTTATGAAATATCATGTACGCAATGGCTGCCGCACATAGATAACGCAAATACCACTGCTCATATAACCCTACTCCTGCCGATAGGTAGCGTGCGGTCACTCCTGTCAGTCCATAGATAGTAGCCAGAAGTGCAATGGCTGCCGTACCGGAGGCTTTATGGGAACTAGATAGCGCTCTTCTCATAGCAAAAGACTATGGGGCGAGGCGATTTATGTCGCGCGGGAAGAGAGTGGCTTCTTTGACACTATTAAGCCCCACGATGCGCTGGACAGTGCGTTCCAGCCCCCAGCCCCAGCCGCCATGTGGTGGCATACCGTACTTGTAGGCGCTTAGTAGTGGAGCGTAGCCGGGACTTTCGGGGTCACCGCCGTTAGCCTTGAGCTGTGCGATTAATTTGTCGTAACGGTGCTCACGCATGCTCAGCGTAGTTATCTCAACACCGCGGAACAGCATATCGGCGCGGTCGGCCAGCTCCGGGTTTTTTTCGTCAGCCCGGTGGTAAAACTTAAACGTCTTACTTTTGGCCGGCCAGCCTACTACCAGTACGGCTTCCGAGCCAAGTTGTTTTTTGGCATAATCGCATATCCAGCGTTCTTCGGCTGGCGCCAGGTCGTCTTCGCCGGTGTGGTCTTCTTTGGTGGCTTTTAAGAACTTTTCGTGGATTTCGTGGATGGTCAGACGCGGGATATCATCTCCGGCTCTGGGCAAAACAAAGGGCTGAACATTCCAGGTTTTGAGCTCTTTGACGCAATCTTTTTGAACCGTTTGGATGATGTACAGCAAGCAGTCGCCAGCATAGTTCATGAGGTCTTCAAACTCAATAAACCCAATCTCGGCGTCAATGGTAATGTACTCTGTCATATGTCGTGTGGTGGCGCTTGGTTCGGCTCGATACGTCGGGTTGGTTTCAAAAACACGTTCAAACACGCCAACCATCATTTGTTTGTAGAACTGTGCGGACTGGGCTAGCGTCGCCGTCTTGCCGAAATAATCGAGCTTGAATGTCTCCGCTCCGCCCTCAGTAGCTTCGGCTAATAGTTTAGGGCTATTGATTTCGGTGAAATCATTTTGGGCAAAGAACTCCCGAAACGCCCGCAGTACAGTCGCCTGAATTTTAAAGATGGCTTGTTCCTGCAGGTTTCGGAGTGTCAACGGCCGGTAATCTAATAGTGTGTCGAGGTTGTCTGATTTGTGGGAAATAGGTTTATCGATTTCGATAGGCGGCTCGTCAGTGACTGGAGAGATAATGGTAAAGACTGGCTCGTGGATTTCGGCTCCACCAGGTGCCCGTTCGTCTTCGACGACCAATCCTTTGACACTCAGTACGGTGCCGATCTGCAGGCCACGTAGTTTTTCTA
>CAZHPF010000086.1:0-2288 GCA_964534095.1 uncultured Candidatus Saccharibacteria bacterium | reverse complement strand
TAGGCCGGGTTATAAAGTTCAGAGAATACCTTGGCGTACAGCTGCCGCGGGTTAAACGGCTGCACCGTACTGTCCCACGCAGGTTTTGGAATGCTACCTCGCGATTTAAAGTTGCCGCTTCTCCGTTCTTGCCCAAGCCACTGAAGAAAAGCTTACGTAAATTTCGCAGTCTATTGAGTCGAATAAAGCGTTCCATAGTTGCTGGACGTCGACCACGGGGAATCAAATATGTGACAATAACTAACGAGCGGATAAAACACGACCAGCCTTTAGTTAGCGTGGTTATACCATATTACAACTCGTTTGACACTATTGAGGAAACACTAGGTTCTTTAGATAGCCAAACCTTTCGTAATTTTGAAACGATTATTGTTAACGATGGGTCTACGGACCCCGGTGCCATACAAAATCTAGAACACGTTAAACGTACATGGCCTGCGGTAAATGTTATCGACCAAGAGAACCAGGGCGTGGCCGCTGCTCGGAATACCGGCATAAGCCAAGCAAAAGGACGTTACATAATCTGCCTAGATTCTGATGATATGCTTGATACGACGTTTATTGAAAAGTGTACGACGGTGCTCGAAGCGACACCGGACATTTCGCTGGTCACTACCCATATGGAAGTGTTTGGTGTAGTAAAGGAACTGTTTAGGCACCAAAGATATAATGCCGTAGATCTTTACTCAAATAATATGGTTATTACGGCTGCCGAATTTACAAAAAAAGCTTGGGCGACCATTGGCGGTTATAAATCAAAAATTGGTTATGAAGACTGGGATTACTGGCTGACTCTTGCAGAAAACGGGTTTTGGGGGAAGTCTTTGCTGGAGCCCCTTTTCAGATATCGTACGGCCATGCAGTCCAGATACGTTGCAGATAAGAACGTACACTGGAGCAACATTAAGGCTATAAGATCGCTGCATCCGGAGTACCGGCGCAAGGTTAGAAAGCTGCTCAAAGAACGGCGTAACGTGATGAATCTTACAGATCCGCAGACGGCTTTCGTAAACATGAATAGCACAAATAACTTCATGCAGGCAGACCAGAGTAAAGACAACGTACTTATAACCATGCCGTGGATGACTTTTGGCGGTGCTGAGACTCTTATTTATAACTACTGCCGCGAGGTAAAAGATAAATTCAACATCTCGTTTATCACTGGGCTTAAATCTGAAAATGAATGGGAGTACAAATTTCGAGAAATTACTCCTCTCATTTACCATCTTTCAAACTTATTTGAGGACGAACGGCTCTATATTGAATTCATATCCAACTATATAAAGACCCGGGACATTAACACGTTACACATTATCCACAATGGGTTTACCTTTGGGATGTTACCCGAACTTAAAAAACGCCACCCAGAGCTAACGGTTGTAGTGACACTGTTCAACGACAGAGTTGAATACTTTGAGCAATCAATCGAGTTTAACCAGTACATTGATGTCTTTACTTCTGACAATGAAAAAGTTGCCGATCACTTTAGGAAAAAGCTAGGTGGCAACAGAAATATTATCATCATCCCAAACGGCATTAACTGTTACGATGAATTTAACCTCGAGTTGTTTGACCGCAAGGAGCAGCGGCAAAACTTGAATCTGGCAGACGATGAGCTGGCAGTTTTCTTTGTTGGCAGGCTATCGGTAGAGAAAAATCCTAACGTTTTCCTAGAAGTTGCTAAGCAGGTAGTGGTGAGCAATAAACGAAAACACATAAAATTCTTTGTTATTGGCGATGGTCCCATGCGACCCGATGTTGAAAAAAAGATCAAAGAGATCGGCAGTAAAAATGTAACCTACCTAGGTTACCAGTCGGAAATAGCGAAGTACCTTAGCGCTGCTGATATATTTGTCTTACCCTCATCGATAGAGGGATTCCCTTTGTCGATACTTGAAGCTATGGCCATGAAGGTGGTGGTTATAGCGTCCGATGTTGGTGCGGTAGCCGAAGTGCTAGACGATGGGGTCGATGGCTTTGTGATTCCTCCCGCTTCAAGGGAGAGTATTGTTAAGACAATCGAATTGCTGCACGATGACCGGGCAAAACTCGACACCATTAAGCTAGCCGGCCGCCAAAAGGTAGAAAAGAAATATTCAAATCGCGTACTCGGGGCGAATTACCAGAAGCTTTATAATGAGACTACGGAATGAAATTATTGCTGCTTGGCGCGGATGGTTTTATAGGCAAACATGTTCGGCAAGCTCTTTCTGATGAACACGAGGTATCTGCTGCCATGCGAAATCCCAGCCCTGACCACCATGAACTGCAGGTAGATTTAGAAGACA
>CAZHPF010000085.1:0-2780 GCA_964534095.1 uncultured Candidatus Saccharibacteria bacterium | reverse complement strand
ATAAAAGCTGCAAATACCACTAGTGTGGGGCCGACGTGCATCATGGCAAGGTCTTTGGTGCGGCGATGGGGTTTATGAATATAAAACATAGGGCTGTTGTCACCTACTGTATGCCACCTTCTACAGAGTAAGTGTAAAAAATTTTACACTTACTGCACAGGAATAGGTATTATGCATTATTATTGTTTATCTGTTGCGGGCGGGATATCGGTAGGATTGGGCGGGGGTTGGGGCGTCAGTGGATCGGGCGGTCCATCTGGCGAAGTGATGTACAGGTAGTGTCTTTCTCTCATAAACCTTCCCTCGGCCAATCAGCCGGGTTAGATAGTTTGTTCGCAGTAGCAGCTTTGCGCATCTTCAGCTTATATAACTGGATAATACATGATTCATCTCAGTGCTAAGAGCGCAAAGGTGCTGCCTGCTGGGGGAACTGCCCAATGTGGGCAAGGGGTGCTGTCGACTGGGTAATCGACTAACGGTAACTATAGGAGGTTTGTTCGAGGGCGACTATAAATTATTTCACACAGGGCTTCTTTCTTAAAGTTGTAACTACCGTGGTTTATGGCTGGCACAATGTGAAAGCTGTAAGAATGCTTACAGTAAGCGCATACTCATTTATATATGGTTATAGAATGATAAAACGTATACGCCAGATAATACATCCGCGCCGGAGTTTCCTGATTACGTCCTGTCTATGTGCGCTACTAATAATTGGGGTAGTTGTTGTGTGGCCACAACCTAGCAAAACTCCCGAGCTGCCTTCCCCTTCGCTCAAAGCTCTTGCCGCATCCCGGCAGATGGACGTTGGCAATTTTGCTATCAGTAGTTTATTGAACGAAAAACCATACACTGATATTCTGACCAGCCAGTTTAACCTCGCATTAGCCGACAATACTCCCAATTGGTATTTTACCGATGGTGGATTGCGACCTTCGCAGTCAAGCTATAACTTCAAGCAAATGGATCAGGTGGTTGAGTTCGCCGAAGCCCACGATATGAAAGTGCAAGCTCACCACTATGTATGGGGCGAAGAAAAGTGGCTGCCCGACTGGTTAAAGAACGGTAACTATAGTCGTGACGAAGTGCTACGCTTGATGACCGACCATATTCAAACGGTGGGGGCGCGCTACAGCGGACGGGTTGCTGAATGGACGGTAGTGAACGAGGCGTTTTCGCGGAGCCAGCATATATACGGGCTTCATGATTGGTGGGCGGACAATACCGGAGGCAGCAAAGACTATATTGACAAAGCGTTTATAGCCGCACGTGCCGCTGACCCGCAGTCGGTACTTATTCTCAATGATTTTAACAACGAAAGCATCAATGATATATCTAATGAAATGCATAGTTACATCAAAGATGCCAAAGCCCGCGATGTGCCGATTGACGGCATTGGTATGCAAATGCATATAGACGGCACCCATCCGCCTACAAAAGATGAAGTCGTCTCCAATATGAAACGCTTCGGCGATCTGGGAGTAGATGTATATGTGACGGAGTTTGATGTCAATATGAATGACGTCAAAGGAAGCGATGAAGACAGGAACGAAATAGAGGCTGCGATTTACTATGATATGGCTCGAGCCTGCATAGAGTCCGGCGTTTGTAAAAGCTTTGCTATCCTTGGTATCACCGATAAAGAAACCTGGTATAACCACTTGGGACTTGCCGATGCGCGGCCGCTGCCCTTTGATCGTCACTACCAACCAAAGCCAGCGTTTTGGGCGTTACGGCGAGCGTTTGAACAACCATAGATTAGTAGCTAGCTATGCCTAGGTCTAGTGGGCAGCGGCTGCAATCGATTCATCTTTTTCGATATGCTTCGTGCTTGGTAGTTGGGTAGCGATTAAGAATGCAAGCGCAGTAAAACCGGCAGTGTAGAGTAACGTTTGGCGGGTCGCATTGACAGTACTTTGATTACTAATTTGCTTGATCTCTGTTTTCTCGGCTTCACTAAGCTCAATGCTTGTCTGAAGTGGTACACCGAACTCTACCGAAGAAGATTGAGCTGATACTTGCTCTGCTATGACCGAACGGGATTGAGGAGGCACAACGTCGCTATTGTTAATACCAGTGCGCAGACTACTAGTAAGTGATGCGATGAGGATCGACCCGATGATAGCTGTTCCGAGGGTGGAGCCTACCTGCCGTAGAGTATTGTTTACGCCGCTTGCCTCGCCTGCTTCGTTTACTGACACAGCAGACAGTGTGATATTGGTTAACTGCGAGAAACACAGTCCCATACCTACCCCGTAAATAGCTAGCGGAAGAATAAGGTCGACAGTCGAGGCACTGACACCAATGCTGCTTCGCAGAAACAAAAGCCCAATAACATTTATGAACAGGCCGGTTTGGACGATACGCTTGGGTTTGAATTTATGGGCAAAGAAGCCGCCGGCCGGTGCCGTGATAAGCAGCGCGATGGACATCGGAATCATGGCGTAGCCGGTATGTAGTGCATCCAGTCCGCGTACTCCCTGTAAGAAGATCGGCAAGCCGAAGATCAAGCCAACTTGTCCGACTGACAAAACTGCCGTTAAAATAGCGCCGCTCCTGAACTGCTTGTTGGCGAATATTTTCATGGATACTAGCGGAGTCTTGCCGCGTTTGACTAGCGCTTCTTCCCAGAAATAGAACGCACCGAGCAGCACTGCCGATATTGCAAGTGCAACCGGCACGATAGAGAGACCACCTAGTGCAAGCGGATGGCCTGCGACAGAAAAGGTTTCGGCGCTTTTCCACCAGCCGTAGTCAGTACTTTTGATAATACCAAACACGCC
>CAZHPF010000084.1:0-2843 GCA_964534095.1 uncultured Candidatus Saccharibacteria bacterium | reverse complement strand
AGCAGCCCTGCCGGATTAACCAACACGTCCCAAGTATTCCAGCGCAGGCTTCTCCCCAGGTAGATAGCAAAGCTTGTCAGCGAAATGGCTAACGTCATAACAATCGCGCCTGTAGCCTCACCGCGACGTTTCACTGCTGCTCGGTGTACCCAAATCATGCTCAAAAAGCCTGCTATTAACCCATTCCATATAAAGGACATCATAAATACAGCATCGTAGAGCACACCGATATCTCCAGTACTCTGCAAATGAATAAGGTCGGTGATGATGTAAAAACTGTTGGGCAAAAAGCTCAACCATAGCAACGACAAGAGCACCGGAAGCGGTTGCAGCCACGTACGGCTACGGAGTGCATTCACTAACAGCCAGGCAAAGAGTACCGGCACCCATGCTAACAACAAGTTCCAAAACAAAAACCAGTAGTCCAGGGATTGTGTCCCCACAATACGCAGCCCAAATAGTACCAAACTTACTGCGTTTGATACTAAGAGCGCTTGCACTACTCCGTGAACCTGTCGACTCCGTGCCATTAGGGTAGTATAGCAAACATGGTTTCTCTGGATATGGTGTTCTTTGTAAATAACATTGACATATAGGAATGTATCGATATAATATCTGACGTCATGACAGACGATGTAAAAGTTAAAGTTCTCAAAGCCCTGAGCGATCCCGTGCGGCTTGATATTGTACGCAAGCTGGCCGCCGAGGGTGACTGTGACTGCGAAAAAAGCTTTGAGCAACTTTCTGACGATAGTTGCCTGTCGCAGCCCAGTATGAGTCATCACTTCAGCAAGCTGGCCGATGCCGGCATTTTGTTTGAACGCAAAGATGGTCGTAGCAAGTATTGCAGCCTCAACAGGGATCTACTAACGGCTGTCGGCATAGACATCGATGCACTAACCAAAAAAACTATAGAAAAGGAGACATACGTATGAAAATCACTATTATTTCAGGCAGCGGCCGCAAAGGTTCCCAAAGCCGTAAAGTAGCCGACTGGATGGCAGCCACGCTCAAAGCAAAAGACATTACCGCAGATGTACTAGATGTCATGGAGGAAGATTACCTTCCACTTCTGCACGAGGAAGTTTGGGGCGATGTTATGGGTCCACCAGCCGACAAAGTCCAAGCTAAGCTCAAGGACGCCGATGGGTATGTGGTTATAACCCCTGAATGGTCGGGTATGGCTTCGCCGGCCCTCAAAAACTTTTTCCTCTATGTCGGCAAAGCCATGGCCGACAAGCCTGCGCTGCTGGTTGGCGTCTCCGCACCAATGGGAGGCATGTACCCCGTCGCCGAGTTGCGTATGTCATCATACAAAAATACCCGTATAGTGTACCTCCCTGAGCACTTAATTATCAGGCACGCTGAGCAAGTGATGAATGAGCCTAGGCCAGCTGGCGACAACGAAGAGGATTCTTATATCCAAGAACGAGCCGAATACGCCCTGGGAGTACTCATAGAGTACGCCAAAGTCCTCAAGCCGGTACGCACCAGCAAAGCCATAGACTACCAACGCTACCCCAACGGCATGTAAGCTAAATAGTGGATTGACGCAACGACCTACCCCTGCGGAACTGTTTGGACGCCTAACACATCAGCAAAAACTTGCCGCGCCAGATGAGGCACATCAACAACCATATCCTCGTAGGTTAAAACTTCAAGATTAGGGAACCGCGCTGCTGCCCCAAATACTAACCTTGAAACACGTGAGTTGACATGTAAAACGCCTAGTGTGGGCTTGCCAAGCCGAACAGCTTCACTCATCTCCCAGCCTAACCCAAGTGCTGGCTCATCAAGTACGGCCAGAAAGGCATCACAGCCACCTACATTATCGATTATGTCACGATCATAGACATCGGCCGGGGTGCCGTCCACGAGTCCTAAAAACTCCATGACGTGCCAATCAGCACTAAGCACACGCTTGGTTCGTTCAACTTCATCTTTAAATGGTTCGGGGGCAAGTGTTAGCCCGCAACCTACATATAATTCTGGTTTTACTAGATCTGGCATAGCACCTCTCTTATGAAGAGAAATTATCTACAACCCAAGCTCATCATGCAAGCATAACCGTCTATAAAATATTGAGATTGAGATTATTTCACAAAACTGTCGAAGGCGGCTTCTAGGGCATTGTCGTCAGGGGAGGCGTAAGCTACCTTGGTATCAGGGTCATAGGTGATAAACGATGGACACGTAGTAGCCGGTCCGTTGATATCTGCACCTTTACTGATTTCCTTACCCGTTTTGGCTTCGTAGAACGTCAGGTTGTATTTGGTGGAGTTATACTTCACTGTTACCGGCTTATCATCGCTATCTTTGTAGTTACAGTCACGACCGGTTTGGGCGCTGCCTTCAATGTATTTGGCGCATGCCACGACTGATATTTTTTTGTAATCATCGATGTCTGGATAATACGATTTGCCGTAGCCAATCAGATCAGAACTCCAATAATCGGCCGTGGTCGGCTTGTTATGAAAGCCCGCTATAACGGCTGATTTATTCGAGCTGTAGTCCGATGCGTTACTTATAGAACCGCCGTTACACACTTCGTCAAACTCAGAGAGCGATTTTGCTACCGTAGCGCTAGTGGCTGGAGCCTCATCATCAGACGTCGTATCGGTAGATTGCTGCTCAGAACTATCAGTAGTAGCGTTATCGGTCTGAGGACTGTCTTTGCGGGTTAGGGCGTAGGCCAATGCTCCTCCGCCAATCAATAGCAAGACAAAAACACACGCGAGGATAATAGGAAGTTTGTGTGACTTTTTGACCGTGATCGTAGGTGGTTCTCCTACTACAGGGGGCAGCGACCCCTGTTGCTGTGGGGGCAACTGTACGAACGTAGT
>CAZHPF010000083.1:0-2853 GCA_964534095.1 uncultured Candidatus Saccharibacteria bacterium | reverse complement strand
CCCAACGATAGGGCCAACCGCATACCCAAGTTTTTCCATGATATTGACATACCCGAGCTCTTTGCCGCCATGGTCTTTGTGCTTGATTTTCGAGAAATCAACATGGAACGGGATAAAAAAGAAACTGGCTGAACCGCCCCAGACCACACCAAGCCACAACAACGGCCAGTGTATATATGGCTGCGTTAAAAACATAGCAGTTGACACAATGAGCAGCAGGTTACCCATGATCATGGTATGTTTGGGGCCAAAACGAGCTACCGAATACGCAGCCATCACATCAAATACCAGTGTACGGGCTACAAAGTACCACATAGGCACCAGCAATACACCGGTGATACCGTACCCAAGCCGCAGCAAATAGAGCGGTACAAACAGTCCGGTCAAGCTGATAGACAGTCCGCGGAACATCATGCTGACATAGATTTCGCTTAGCTCGTCAAAGCCGACGCCGCGCCAGAAATGGCGGTGTCGCAACAAACGGTACATCAGTTTTTGGAACATTGTGTTAGTGTTTATCCTTCCCCTAAATTGTAGCATGGCTTTACGAATAGGTCATGACCCACTACCCTATAGGTATGAACTCGCGTCATATGCATATTTTCTTTTCTGGCATCGGCGGTACAGCGATCGGTCCCTTGGCGCTCATCGCCAAACAGGCTGGCTATACGGTATCCGGCTCCGATAAACAATCGTCCAAATATATTGAATACTTGATTGACCAGGGTGTTACCGACATTCATATAGGGCAAGATTACCAGTCTATCGAAGCAGTCAATGCCCGCCGTCCGATTGATTGGTTCGTCTATTCTTCAGCAGTTGAAAAAGAGCAGCATGATGCACCTGAACTACAATTTTGTCGAGACGAGGGCATTAGAACCAGTAAACGCGACGATTTGCTCAACCACATTCTAGAAGAAAAGCAGCTAAAACTGATTGCCGTAGCGGGCACCCACGGCAAAACCACAACTACGGCCATGGTTATTTGGCTCATGCTGCAGCTTAAGATACCGATTAGCTACTCTGTGGGAGCAAAGATTGGGTTTGGCAATATGGGGCATTACGATCCTGAGAGTAAATACTTTGTGTATGAGGCCGACGAATATGACCGCAACTTTTTGTCGTTTAATCCCCACCTGTCAATTATCACGGGAATTGACTGGGATCACCCCGATATTTACCCAACGCGAGACGATTATGAACAGGCGTTCATAACGTTTTTAGGTCAGAGCGAACGAACGGTTGTCTGGCACAAAGATGCCGACAAACTTTCCCTGCCTGTCACCGACCACGATCCGGTAGTAATACTGGATGAAACCCATCAGGCCATAGGAGCACGGCTGGGGCTTACGGGGCTGGTGAACCGACAGAACGCCTGGCAAGTCGCCAATGCTATCCACCTGCTGACTGGCACGCCGCTCGATGAGCTTGTAGAACATATGAACCGCTTCCCGGGAGTATCACGGCGGTTTGAAAAAATAGTTCCCTTTCTCTATACGGACTACGCGCATACACCGGAGAAAATTCATGGTGCACTGCAAACGGCCGAAGAAGTTGCACCAGGCCGCGTCGTTGTCGTGTATGAAGGACTGCATAATACCCGCCAGCATTTTATTAAGGATCAACTCCCGACATTGTTTGCCGGCGCAAAAGCCCTATATATTGTCCCAAGCTACCTAGCACGCGAAGACGAAACGTTAGAACTGTTTACTCCGGAAAAGCTATGCCGGTTCATCGAAGAACCCGCCAACGCTCAACCAGCACAACTTAACGATACGCTAAGGCAAATCATTACTAAACACGTTAAGGATGGCGACTTGGTACTCTGTTTAAGTGCTGGTGGGGGTGGCAGTTTAGATGAATGGCTTCGCAAAACATTTTTAGCCAGGCACTAGAAGCTCTACTTATTAACGGTTGCAACCAAGTGAACGTAGTTACTTCTATCTGTATAGGTGGCATCCTGGAGTACAAGGCCTCCACTGTAATCACCCAATAGTGGCTTGCCTTCACCCAGTAATACTGGATGTACATTGAGCAGTACGTCATCTATCAAACCGAGCTTCGCGAACTCACCGTTAGATTCTGAACCACCGCATAGTAAAACGTGTTCGAAATCACGTTCCGCTGCATCTGCGAGCGCTTCCTCGGGAGACCAGCTACACTCCACATTTGGCTCATGATGCTGTGTAAGCGACCCTGTCAAAACGAAGTATGTGACATCTTCCCATAGCCCATCTTGCTTGATCTCATCAAATGTTTTACGGCCGATGATTATCGCACCCGCCTTTTTGGCTTCTTGCTCCCACTCGTCAGAGTCTAGTACCCAATCGGTCTTGCCATCAATCCGAGCAATAAACCCATCCAACGAAACTGCATTCATAAGTGTTATTTTCATGTCTCAAGAAGCTCACAAATTTTGATTGTTGACTCGAGATCATCAACACGAAACCCCAAGTGATTGAGTCGAACTATCACGCCACCCTCCATTCTTGTTTGGGTTCTGTGGGAAAGTTTTTGGTATCAAACACTGTGTATTTGGCTGGCGTAAGTTTATAAAACTTGTGCGGATTTATTCCTGCGCGAACATCTGCCATTAGTTGATCTGGCTTTTCTAATCTTGACTTGTACGCTTTGAAGATATCATCACCAGGGTCTTCGCCAAGGCATTCAACTGCGCCCTCTATGCTGAGTCCTATAATCCAGTTTTCTTCTGGGGTGTTTTCATGGACTTTGATAACCACACATGCATTTGGGTTGGCTTCCAACTCCCGTGAATGACGCCGCTCGCGAGTGCTAATCCAATAAAGGTTACCGTCCTTGTCCGCATAATAGTGAACGTTGACTACATATGGT
>CAZHPF010000082.1:0-2883 GCA_964534095.1 uncultured Candidatus Saccharibacteria bacterium | reverse complement strand
CAAAGGAGCTGCAATCAGCATATAGGTTTCTACCGATAAACTAATACAAAAAGTTAATCTATCACCGGCATTGACCGTTCAATGCTTGACTTAAAGGTATGATTTATAGTATAATGTGTATATTATGAGCGATTTTGGGCATGATGGATTGCATTTAGATAGCTCGGGTAGCTTTGTCACCCCGAAGTTAGATGAGTATATCGGTGTGCAAGAACGAGCTTCAGGGTACGGTGAAGGCACTACAAAAAGAGTTTATGAAATTAGATATGGAGATTATTCGTTTGGTGTTAATCTTGGAGATATTGCCGAGGCACCAACAGATTCAATAATGCTTCCTTCAACACCCTGGTTACACATCGGGGGGGGGGCAATAGAAAATGCTATTTGTCGAGAATTAGGAGACGAGTACGACAGCTATACCGACAGAGTCCGTAACTATCTTGAGCGCATATCGTTCTCGACCGACGATAGCGAAAAAGCTGAATGGGCGCAGAAGCTTTCTGACCTCTTCTCTACAGTAGGCGACACTTCGCCTGAGAATGCGGCTGTGCTTGCGGCTCAACTAGGAAGACTTTCGGCAATTACGGAACTGCCAGACGCGTCAGATCATATTGTTATGCTGCAAATAGGGCCGGATGGTGAGCTACAGCCAGTACCAACAGACGATAATTTAGGAGTGCCCAGGGAGAGCCTAACTTTGCCATATGGCGCGGCTACGCCTTGCATCCCGGGAAGATTAGCTGCAAGGGGTATTAACTCCGTTATTATTTCAAATGTTACGCCAGATAGCTCTATGCCTGGCGAAGAAACGGGGATGACTGGAGACCATATGGTCATGTTTACCCATAACGCAGCACTTGTGGCCGATAGGACAGGCTCCGGATCTATTACTGTACCGGCGGTCGGCACTGGATTTGCTGCCGCGTTTGGGTTTGGTATGAGTATGCAGGATAGTATTACAGGCTATTTCTTGGGGGCTAAAGAGTTTGCCGACTCAGGGGTGTCTCAAGGACTTCGAAGTTTAGATTTTAATATATATGCACAGCCTTCCGAAGATATGGCGCGCCAAGTAGCAGAGCTTGTGCAAGACCAAGGTATCCCGGATCTTCTGGCAGCCTAAGTTAATCCAAAACTCAAGGAGTTATTATGTCTTTTGGCCCAGAATCTAAGAATCCCCGTGAACGCCGCGCGTATGCCCATGCTGTTATTGGAAGGCTTGGTAATGGCGAAGTTAATTACGGTGAAGCACTCCAGACTGCGTATATGGCAAGCGGTACCTTAAGAGGCGGTACTTCAGGCTTTGAGGGAGCTCTAAAAAACGCGGCCGACAAAGTAAAACAGACAGAACAAGGTGCAAGTGGTCATCGTAAGCTTCGCCGTGTTCCTCTTGATTGGCAGCACCCTAGGGACGAGGAAGGCCGATATGTACCTCTGTTTGACACCAGAGAAGCTGGCGGTGGCTACACGATTGGGGAGCTAGAGTGGATGATTAAAGAAGATGGCAGCGTAAACCCGGACGAAGACATTAGCTCTTGGTTTATGCCGACATTCAAGGATGTACCAGCAGAAGAAATGGGCATTTGCTTGTATGAAACGACTAGCGAAGGTACACCCGTAACCCCTGTATTTCCTGATACGGTACAAGGCCACAAAGACTTTGCGGCTTATGCAGCCGAGTACGCTACTGTTTTTGGTAGCTACCAAGCTAGCGTAGAAGAATGGGCACAGCGCTTTTTCGGCCAACCCGAATAAGCAGCTTAGCTAAACAATAATTAGTCGTTCTTGAATTTCTAATAGAGGTTTGATGGTACAATCATCAGCATATGTTACACGATTTATTGTATGGTGCTTACTTTGCCCAAATAGTCGGGTTTGTGGCTTTGGCAGTTTCGCTGGCTGTGTTTCAGGTCAACAAACGCAGCGCTATGCTCAAGCTGCAGATGCTGGCCGCTCTGTTGTATGGAACGCACTTCTTCTTGCTGGGAGCCTTTACTGGCGCCGCCATGAATGGCGTGGGCGCTGCCCGCAACTATTCATACCACGCGTTTCGCAAACAACAGCAGGCGTGGTGGCTTCCTGCCGTATTTATCGCCATTTTTACCGTAGCCGGTATTCTTACGTGGCATGGGCCGCTGAGTTTACTGCCGATGTGTGCCTCGATCACCGGAACAATCGCTTATTGGCAATCCAACCCACGAGCTATCCGGTTGTTAGAACTTATCTCGCCTCCGTTATGGATTGTGTACAGTCTAGTCGTGGGGTCATACGCCGGCATAGCGGCGGAAGTGTTTGTGCTTTCTTCAATTCTGGTTGGTGTCTACCGGTTTGACATCCGGAAAGGGAAAAACCTGCAAGCCGCGCAAGACCTTTCCAATATCATACCCTAGCCCATATGTTCACTGATGACAGACGCAAAAACGACCCGTATTACGCTTTCAAAGATTTGAGCTTACTCTCAACCAAGCCTACCACATCGGCCAGTACATTATATCGTTCAAAGCTAAAGAGCGGGGAGCTTATACCTTGCACCAGACGGGTAAGGTGGATATCTGTATGGGCAACAGCCAGGACTGGTTTTTTGAATGCTTCAACAGCTACGCCAATCTCATAGCCCAACCCTAAGCTAGTATGGTCACAGATGGCTACAAATAGATCGCAGGTTTTAACGCAATGATGGATGTCCCACTCGTACACATCTTGTGCTGAACCGGCAGTAAGCCCAAGAAAGTCAAACACCATAAACTTTTCTGAAAGCCGTTTTTTGAATGCTTCAACTTCTTGCCGAAACTCTTCTGGTGCATGGGTAAGCGAGCAGCCAACGTATATTTTAATGTCTTTGTTGGCGTCCCTTAATAAAATGTCAGATGTTTCCATATAGCCTCC
>CAZHPF010000081.1:0-3151 GCA_964534095.1 uncultured Candidatus Saccharibacteria bacterium | reverse complement strand
TGCCGCCTATACCCTGGGAGACTAGTGCTTCAACTATGTTACTCCCAACACTCATACCAATGATAAGTAGCGTTGCTGCATAGAGCTTTGTTTGTTCATCAGCCGTTATAAGGTTTCTATTGCGTGATGTATGCAATGCCCGAAACTCTTTAACGGGAGGGATGTGCACTACTTTGTTGAGCCACGGATAGTACACCCACTGACCCCAGTTGTTCTTGTCTGCTGTTATAGAGGCCGTGAACTCTTCTACACGACGCAGGTCTTTTGTGTCCTTTTCGGCCGGAAACGCAATATCAAACAGCTCATCGAATGCTAGATCTATGTAGTCGTCAACAACAAGTTCTGGATGCTCTTTTTTTAGTTTTTGTACGTCTGCGTAAGACATAAATGTAGGTTTCATGCTTCCATCTTACCAAACTCTGATGAAAAAACATTTGAAAATAAGGCGATTGGCTTGTATAGTAAAAATCGGCAGTCTAAGAATAAAAATAAAAATGGCATTTGTATCACAACGATTAAGTTATTTTGACAGTAGTGACTTTCGAAATGCTGTACAAAAACAATCTCTTCTAGAGAGTCCTATTGACCTGAGTATTGGTATACCCGAAGAATTAACACCGGAACATATCAAAGCTGCCGGTATTAACGCTATAAATAACGATAAAACTATTTATACTCCCGCCAACGGTCTGTTTGAACTGCGGGAGGCCATCGCCCAGAAGCTAAAGCACGAAAACAACATTACCACTACCGCTAATCAGGTCACCATTGTACCGGGGTTGACCACGGGACAGTTGTTAGTATACCTAGCGATTATTGATCCTGGTGACGAAGTGATTGTATTTGATCCCTATTATCCGCCCTACCCCCACTTGGCAAATATGGTGGGCGGGCACGTCGTATACGTACCAACCCTGCCGGATTTTCAGCCTAATCTTTCGCTGCTCGAAGCCAGCATTACTAACCGTACTAAAGTTATTGTAATCAACTCCCCCAACAACCCCAGCGGAGCCGTATATAGCGAAGTTACGCTACGCAAGATTGCTCACATAGCCGAAAAACACCACCTTCTTCTGATTTCAGACGAAATATATGAGCATTTTATTTACGAAGGTAAGCATTTTAGTGTGGGTAGTATATATCCTCACACCATCACTATGAACGGTTTCTCTAAGGAATACGCCATGACCGGATGGCGAATTGGATACATAACTGCGCCAAGCGAAATTATTGATGCTATCAATGAGCTGCAGCAATATGTGGTGATGTCATCGTCATCTATCGCCCAACATGCCGCTCTGGCTGCCCTCAATCACCGTCCGCAGTTGGTCGAAAAGTATCGCAAAAAGCGGGATTTTATATTGCCACGGCTAAAACAAATGGGCTTCAAGGTAGGTGGGTCGCAGGGAGCGTTTTACACCTTCGTGCAGACACCTAACAATATGCTTGATATCGAGTTTGTTCAGCGAGCCTCTGAGTACAACCTAATACTGGTGCCTGGCAGAGCGTTTTCTAATCTTCACGGATTTGTCCGTTTGTCTTATGGCACTGACATGCACACTCTCGAGTCGGGCATGAATGCTCTGGAGCAAACCGTAAAATCAGTCACTGGGTAATTGCCAAATCCTAAGCAGTAGCATAGTATGAGTAATATGAGTGCAAAGCCAGTTAAGGTTGCGGTCATTGAAGACGATATCGCTATCGCCCAGATGTACCGTGTAAAGTTTCAGACGCTGGGATGGCAAGTAGAGACCGCCGCCAACGGTAAGCTTGGGCTGGAGCTGACAGAAGTCATGAAACCCGATATCATTTTACTTGACCTGATGATGCCGGTGATGACGGGTGATGAGATGCTGGCTGAGCTTCGTAAGCAGCCGTGGGGCGAAAAGATTAAAGTGATTATCCTCACCAACATGGGCGAACAAGAAGCGCCGGAATCATTAAAAAAACTCGGGGTTACCAAATTTATCGTCAAGGCCGAGATGACCCCCCGACAAGTCGCCGCGCTCGTACAAGAAGAGTTAGCCAATAAAGCGTAGCCATAAACTGGTACAATAGATCCCATGAATATAGCAATTGTTGGCTATGGCGTAGAGGGCAAAGTTAGTGCCCAGTATTTTGCTTCTAAAGGGCATGAGGTGGTTATCTGCGACAAAGATGCAGAAACAGAAGTCGATGAACGATTCGGCTCGCAATTGGGCGATACGTACCTGCAAAACCTCGATCGGTTCGATATGGTTATGCGTTCCGCTGGCATTCCGCCGAAAGTAATTATCGAGAAAAATCCTGGCGTAGAAGACAAAATTAACACTGCTACCAACGAGTTTTTGGCACATTCTCCGACGACTAACATCATCGGCGTAACAGGAACCAAAGGAAAAGGCACTACCTCTACACTTATTGCCAACATACTAGAGGCCAGCGGCAAAACAACATGGCTCGGGGGTAACATTGGCCGCTCACCCTTGGAATTTATAGACAAGGTTAGGCCAGATGACTGGGTAGTATTGGAGCTTAGTAGTTTTCAGCTATATGACATCAAATACTCGCCGCATATTGCCGTGTGCTTGATGATAGTACCTGAGCATTTGGATTGGCATGCAGACGTTGAGGACTATACGCATGCGAAGTCTCATCTGTTTGAGTATCAAAATCGCGAAGATGTCGCAATTTACTTTGCAGCGAATGAAAGATCAACACAAGTCGCAGCTTCCGGTAAAGGGCAGAAAGTCCCCTATTTTCAACCACCCGGAGCGTTCATCAATAACTCCTCTGAAATAGAAATAGCTGGCCAAGTAATTTGCAGTACTACCGAACTCAAACTACTGGGTAAACACAACTGGCAAAACGTCTGCGCCGCCGTCACGGCTACTTGGCAAAGTGGTTGCCGCGAGGTAGACGCTATTAAATCAGTCCTGACAACGTTTAGCGGCCTCCCGCACCGCCTGGAATTTATAAGAGAACTGGACGGCGTAGCATACTATGACGATAGCTTCGGCACTACACCGGAAACGACAGTCGTAGCGTTGCAGTCATTTGACGCTCCTAAAATTGTTATCCTGGGCGGCTCAGACAAAGGCGCATCGTATGAAGCAATGGCCGAGGCAGTGACAAAAAATAATGTCCGTCACGCCGTCCTGATCGGACATAC
>CAZHPF010000080.1:0-3153 GCA_964534095.1 uncultured Candidatus Saccharibacteria bacterium | reverse complement strand
GGCATGGGCAAGCTGTTTGACAACTGTCTTTGGATGATGGTTCACGAAAGCCGGCTCGTCATCGTTACGGTTTTCTTCGGAACGAATATCAATTGGCTGAAACGGCACACGCTTGCCCTTCAGCGCATATTTTAGTCGGTTACGGACATGAGCGTTATTGGCAACTTCCAGAATTAACATGCCCTCATCGCTGAGTACGCGACGGATCTCTTTGAACTCGGCGCTGGGGTCGGGCAAGTGATGCATTACCCGGATAACGGTAATAAGCTCTTGGGATTTGTCTTTTAGCTTGAGGTCATCTGCCTGGGTGAGCACTTGGTCGATGTTGGAATGGTCTTTGAGGAAGTCTTTGGCAATGTTGAGTTGTTGCTTGGATGGTTCGGCCAAGGTGACTTTGTCGGCGTAGTTTTCCAGGAACACACATAGCCTGCCATACCCGCCGCCGATATCGGCAGCAGTTTTAAAGTGTTTGCCTTTTAGCAGGCGCTTCAGCGCCATTTCTTCGGATGCGTGTTCATAGGCTCGGTGATCCCAGTAGCGTAAATAGTTAAAGTCGCCGTTGTCATACTGGTCGGCAACTTTCTTGGTCTTCTTTGCTGCAGGGGTAGCAGACGTTTTCTTGACTGGTTTTTTGGTTGATTTGGTAGAACGTGATGAGGATGTATTTTTTGACATACACACGAGTATAACATGTCTTTCTGTGCAGCTCAGTACTCCTTGCATTATATACATATTCGTGCTATAATAAAGAGATGGATCCACACGCTGCTGAGCTTGCCCGAGCTTCACTCGACGCATATGCCGAAGTCCTCGGCCCTAAATATGACGCAATACGCGCACGACTAGTTGGCGCTCTTGCTAGTAACGATGTCACGATCGAAGATATGCGATACCGTGAAGCACAGCTGCGACATAACTTTGCACTCGTTCATGACTTCATGGGTGAGCTTCCGCGCGGCAAGAATGGAATCGAAGCCCCTGATGCGCACTCGGCGCGGCAAGTACAGGCAAATGTATTATGGATAAATGTTGCATATGGCTCAACTGGATCGGAACGACACGGCGAATACAGGCCTTTCTATACTATTGGTGCTAAGCCGGCAGATGCCGAAAAATATGAGTACGGACGTACCGCTGCAACTGATCTATTGTTATTCCCAGCTACCACTGATAGCCATGAAACACTGCGCTATGCAACGGTTTGGGATGACCAATTAGCCGCCACCGTAGGGCAAGCCCAACGCCTGATGGGGGTATCGTTTGAGCCGGTTGAGTTGCGGCGCATGTTTAACCGAGACACCGGCAATTTAAATATTGGTTCGCGCACGCCGGGAAGTATGACCACACGACTAAGCGATAGTTATGTGCTTGCTATCCAACCCCGCTTTAGAGACGCACAAAAGGTTATAGCCACAAAAGGCATGGCAATAAAAACCAGCTCTAGTGGTATCTACGGCAGCAAAATAAATACTATATCGGATACTACGCTCGGCCAATACGACGTATTCACTCATTTAAATCGTTTGGCTATTGCTTTTGGGAAAGTTGATTTGCTGCGTCACTTATTAGAAAGACGTGCAGAGCAAGCAGGAGAAGACCCGATAGAAGTACGATATGAAGATATGGCAGCAAGTGAAGCCTTAAAAGAAGTCGAAGCAGCTACACCACTGGTAGAGCCGCAAGACTAAATGTCATAGCATTGTTTAAGATACTTTGGTTATGAGGGCAAATCTGTTTTTTCCACGTTTTAGGAGTAGATAGCCATGGTGAACTTCCAGCGATGATAATTTAGCGTCCAGTGTTACTTTCTTGCCATTGATACTTACGGCGCCTGATTCAACAAACCGGCGGGCTTCAGAATTCGACGAAGCCAGACCAGCATTAACCAGCGCTTCAATGATATCCTTTGCACCAACATGAGGGATTTCTTTATCCAGCTCTCTAATATCGTCTTTTGATAGTTCCGAAAAATTTTTCTGGCCAAATAATACCTCAGACGCATTCCGTACACTGTCGGCTCGTTGTGCGCCATGCACACGTTTGGTGACTTCGTAAGCAAGCGTTTTTTGGGCGATACGGCCAGCACGGTCTTTTTTGAAATCGGCAGCTATACCGTCAATAGCTGATTTATCAAGAGTGGTGTAGATTTTGAGATAATCGACAGCACCTTCGTCATCGACATTCAGCCAAAACTGGTAAAACCTGTATGCGCTGGTCATAGAAGCATCCAACCACACAGCGCCATCTTCTGACTTGCCAAACTTAACCCCTGTAGCTTTGTTGACCACCAGCGGACTCGTCCAGACATGCGCTTCTTTGCCGGTTTTGCGTCGGATTAAATCAACACCGGTGATGCTATTACCCCACTGGTCAGCGCCGCTGAGTTGAAGCGTCACTCCGTAGTGCTCGAATTGATACAAAAAGTCATAGCCCTGGATAAGCGAGTAGCTAAACTCGGCGTAGCTGATACCAGCACCGTCCTCGCCCAGACGCGACTGTACAAAATCACGAGCAAGCATCTGGCGCATGGGTACGTGTTTCCCCAGTTCACGTAAGAACTCCAGATAGCCCATATCTTTAAACCAGTCATAATTATCAACTACCCTAAACTTGAACCCTTCAAATATCCGAGAATACTGAGCTGCGATGTTAGCTTTGTTGTGCGCAATTTCCTCCAAAGATTTAAGGTCGCGCTCCTGGGCTTTGCCATCCGGATCACCAATCATACCTGTAGCACCACCTACCAGTAAGATGGGCGTGTAGCCGTGCTTAATAAAGACGCGTGCCATCATGGCAGCCGCAAGATTACCGATGGTCATTGACGACGCGCTAGGATCCACCCCCCAATAAAATGTTCGCTTTTCTTTATCCAGTTCAGTGATATCCTGAAAGGTCGTTTGGTTGACAAAGCCGCGCCAGGTTAATTCTTCGGAGAGTGTCATCATACTCAGTAGAATACTATTTTTGGCGGGTTTCTGAAAATATTTGTACTTGTATGCGGCAAATGTGCTGTATAATGCTTACGTAGAAACTGAGGGAGCAAATACGCATCTATGATACGCAAATTGACCAAAAAACGCGGCAGCAACACTGGCAGACGTAGTAAAAGTACCTATACTACCCGCAGCGGGCAAACTATTAAAATCAACCGTT
>CAZHPF010000079.1:0-3195 GCA_964534095.1 uncultured Candidatus Saccharibacteria bacterium | reverse complement strand
GTAACTGGTAGGCAAATACGTGCGGGGAGTCAGTGGAGAAGTGACCCGCCCCGTAGGGGCAAAGTCCCAGGCGCAGAACTTAGTCCAGCAAGGGCTGAAGAATTGTTGGCAGAACTTCGAGGGATTGATGAAGCGCGAATGGCCGTTCACGGCAACGACTTAATCGTTTATTAATATAGATTTGAAACCTACTACAAAAAAGGTTGTGTTCAAAGGCGCGGGTGCGTCTTTTTTGGTATGATGTGCCCATGGAAGACTATATGCCAAACAAAAACTACATCGCGCTATATCTTAATTACATGGGAATGCAGTTCTCGTCAGCCCTTGTACTTTCGTTTGTCGGGGCGCATTTGTATCTGCAAGGATTGTCATTGCCCCTTATCTTTCTGTACTTTGGGTTAGAGTTTTTACTGCGGGGGATGTTCTCGCCAATCAGTAGTATCTTAGCCCAAAAATACGGCTTTAAGACGGCGATACTGATCGCTAATGTGCTGCTGATTACCTACTTTGTGTCGCTGAGTTTTTACGCAACGTATCCGTCGCTCGTATTCTGCGGGCTTGCATTCCACTCCTTGTCGAGGGGTATTTATTATCCTATCAAGCATCATATGGAGGCGTTTTTTATCCGGGACAATACGCGCGGTCGTTTCTTGACGCTCGAAACAGTCATTTCAGGACTCACGGCAGCAATCGCCGTTGGCTTTGCTACATATTCTATTACTGTTTGGCATTCGTTTTTGCCGTCAGCAATCTTGGCCAGTGTATTCCTTGGAGTAGCATCATTTTCTGTAGTAAAACTGCTTGGCGATATGCGCCATGAACATGCAGGCGGGTACCGGGCTGTTTTGGGTCACGTTACTTCCCATGATTTCCGGTCTGACCTAGTTGCCTATAGTGGGATTGCCGCCAATATTGGCTTTAACAACGTGGTGGTGGCACTGCTGGTATTTTTTGTAGTCAACTCGCTCAAGCTGTTTGGCCTTATTATGGTAAGCGTCTTCTTGCTGGAAATGATACTCACTTTGGCTTACGGATCGTTTATCGACCAGAACCGGCTTAAGTCAAATAAACTGGCCTCGTTTCTACAAATTAGCAGCTACCTAACGTTTTTGATGGCTCTAAGCCCTTTGCTGGTCGCCGCTGTTAAAACAACCTATGATTTTGTATGGAATATTTTCGATAGCAGCTTTACTGCTCGGTTCGACACCAAAATTAAAAAGCATGGGTTGGTGTATGCATGCTCCAAAGAAGTTGTTCTTGGCATGGGCGCAGCATGCTATTGTTTGCTGCTTTCACTGGTCGCCTACTTATGGCACGGCGGGGTATTCCCGGTCTCGCTTATCCTAGCCAGCGCCGGTGTGCTCGTAGCCTGGCAAAGGTTTAAAGACTAGAGCAATCAGCTACATTAAGACAGGGGTAATTTACCTCTGCATTTGCTATAGTAAACGTAATGGAAGTAATCGGGGCATTTTTGATTGGCTTGGCCTCCGGCTTGGTTGGTGCAATTTCAACTGGCGGAGGATTGATTTCCATACCAGGGCTAATCTTTCTTGGCCAATCTCCTATCTCGGCAATTGCTACCACAAGACTTAGTGCGATAAGCGGCGGTGCAGCGGCTTTATTCAAATATCATAAAGGCAAGGCAATCATATGGAAATACCTGCCTATCTTCATGGTCATCTCCTTAGTGGCAGGTATTATTGGCCCAAAACTTCTCGTGCAAATTGACAAAAATATAGTCGAACGGCTTATCGGAATATCAATGCTTATCATGCTGCCTTTACTTGTCTATAAAAAAGATTTTGGCGTAGCCAAGAAAGTTAGGCACAAAAAGCATCAACTCCCCGGATTAGTGCTCCTGTTTATAGTGATGATTTACGGGACTATGTTTGGTGCTGGTGGCGGGATTTTCCTTATCTCTGTTTTGGTGTATTTCTTTGGGCTAACGGTTACAGAGGCGAATGCAACAGGTACGGCGATGTGGTTAGTGGGTACGTTCACCGCATTAGTGGCCTACATTTCTCACGGCGAGGTTGTGTTTTCTGTTGGTATACCATTGTTACTTGGCGCTCTTATTGGGGGCTACGTTGGTGCGCATATTGCCCTGCAAAAGGGAACGGTATGGGTGAAGTGGTTTTTAGTGTCGGTTGTGGCAATTTCAAGTATTAAACTCATATTCTTTTAAGCCGGTTGCTATAATAGCCGTATGGATAAAGATTTGTTAGCTGAACTCAACCAATTTATTGGCAAGGCTTCAAAAGCGACATTTGCAGGCAGTGGCACTACAGTAGAAAAGCCGCAACGTGATGGTTTTGAAGAATTGGAGTATACCGAAGGCGATTGGTACTACAGAGACAGCTACGTAGGCTTTATACGGTCATGGGGACAAGAGGTGGTTTCCTACAAAGGCCAGCCGTATTGGACATGCTTGTATGGCGGTGGTATGACTGAAGGGTTTATGGATGACAACATGGCAGAGAAGACTTTTGTATTTCTCAAAAAGGTACTGTCGGCTGGCGAAAAAGAAAATCAATTTCAACCACGAGGGCCTAAGGATTTCACTGATGGTGAATGGACATATCGCTGCGACGTCCAGGGAAGCATAGAAAAGTTTCAAGGACACGAATATATCACTCGCAACAGTGACATAGTTTTTATGCACGATTTCGTAGGCGGTTTAATTGTAGGCCAAGGCCAACCAGTAACTACAATTAAGTAGACGGCAGGTTTTTACGTGTAGACATTCTGAGAGAGTAACTTTTTTTGCTATGATAGCTTAATGAAACCAAATATCAGCGCAGAACGTGTGCAAGAACTTATGAAACTTTGCCAAGCAGAGGCCGAAGTTGCTATCCAAGAAGGCAATGTGCCAATATCGTCTATCATAACAGATATGGACGGTAACATTGTGGTCAAAGCCCACAATACACAAAATGTTGATAGAGATCCTACAGCGCATGGTGAAATAAATGCTCTGAGGATGCTTGGTAAGCAAAAGAATAGCCGTTACTTAGACGGCTACGTTATATTCGGTAATGCCGAAATATGTTCTATGTGTGCCTCCGCTTGTATTAAGGCCCACATATACACATTCTTTTTTGGTGCTCCCGCAGAACAATCAATGGATCCCTGGTTGCCTATTGCTGATATTGCTAAGGCCAGCAAGCACACTTTGTACATCGAAGGACCTATCCT
>CAZHPF010000078.1:0-3443 GCA_964534095.1 uncultured Candidatus Saccharibacteria bacterium | reverse complement strand
ATACTTCGACACGCCGTTTCCGCTTACCAAATGCGATCAGATAGCGTTACCTGATTTTGAATCGGGGGCTATGGAAAATTGGGGGCTTATCACCTACCGTGAAGTGGCGCTCCTCGCCGATCCGGACAACCGTTCACTGAGCAGCGAGCAGTACGTGGCTATGGTAATCGCACATGAGCTATCACACCAATGGTTCGGCAACCTGGTGACGATGAAGTGGTGGGATGATTTGTGGTTGAACGAGAGCTTCGCCAGCCTAATGGAACATATCGCCTTGGATGCCCTTAATCCGGATTGGCATCAGTGGGAGACCTATGTGACGTCTGATGTGTTGGCATGCTCGAACCGCGATATATACAAAGCCGTCCAACCAGTTCGCGTGCCAGTTCATCACCCTGATGAAATTTATACAATTTTCGATCCGGCAATTGTGTACGCTAAGGGCGGGCACTTGTTAAAAATGCTTCGTGATTACATCGGTGATGAAGCATTCCGCAAAGGATTAACGCATTACTTTGCGCAGCATGCTTACAGCAATACAACTGGCGAGGATTTATGGAAAGCACTTTCGGGATCCAGCCACCACAATATCCACGACTTTATGACACCATGGCTCACAAAGTCCGGTTCGCCGCTGCTTACTGTCAAACGACCAACCAAAGATAGTTTACAGCTTTCCCAAAAAAGGTTTTTGCTCGACGGAACCGATAACGAAAGCACATGGCCCATTCCGCTGCTCACCAGCAAGCCGTTGCCGGTTGAACTACTGGACACGCAAACAGCCACACTTAAATATAGCGAACCGACTCCTGTATTTAACCATCAGGCAGGCGGCCATTATTTGGTAGAGTACGCCGAAGCAGACGACCAGCAACGCATTAACCATGCCATTGCTTCGCAAAGTATCTCTACCGAAAGTCGTATGAATATTTTGAACGATATGATGTTGCTCACGCGTCGCGGTGATAAGAACATCGTCAACTTGTTAGAGCTCATCCGTGGCTGCAATAAAGAGTCGCGCGAAGGAGTGTGGTCGCTTATGTCGCGAGCCGTTGGGCTTGCTTCTCATATCACCGAAGGAGATACCGATGCTGAAAAAGCTATCAACGCATACCAATATGAGCTGGCGCACGAATGGTATAGCCAGTTAGGGTGGAAAGACAAACCTGCTGACGACCCAAATACCAGGCACTTGCGGCAAACCATGCTCAGCCTGATGGTTGGCTCAGAAGATAAAGAAATTATCGCAACATGTATTAAAAAGTTTGATACGGCCGCCTCGCTTGACGATCTGCCTGCAGAACAACGAGCACTCATTATCGGGGCTAAGGTTCGCCACGACCCATCGGTTGACTTATCAGCACTATTTAAAGCCTACCACGATAGTCATAACCCCGATGTACAGCTTGCTGTTTCGGCCGGGTTGTCACGAGCGCGCGATCCTAAACAAATCGACCTCATCATACATAAAGCGCTGGAGAAGGATGGCTTTGTGCGGCCACAAGATATTTTCCGGTGGTTCGCCTATTTTATGCGATCCCGCTATACCCGCACCGCAACTTGGAAGTGGTTTACCAGTCATTGGGATCATTTAGAAAAAATGTTTGGCGATTCAAAATCATTTGAGTATTTCGTAATGTATTCGGCTGCACCGGTCAACACGCCTGAATGGGAACAGAAATTTAGGGGGTTCTTTGACCCTATGCTCAGTAATATTGTACTGAAACGAAACATTCAGGTAGCCCACGGCGAAATAGCAGCCCGCGTCGCCTGGCGCCAGCGTGACGAACAGCCCACCAAAGCCTACCTGGCGAGGTTTTAATCGACTACCTCTGTAAATGTAATCGCGCCTTCGTCAACTGCAAGAGCCGCCAACCGCACATCACCTAGCCAATCATGCTCAGATAGCCACATTTCGGCAGCAAAATGCATCTGCCGAAGTTTTTTGGGCGTAATATAGTCCAGGCCACTACCCCATGTGCGGCTCTTGCGTGATTTTACTTCTATAAAGTAGAGCGTCTTTTTACGCTGGGCTACAATGTCCACTTCGCAGTGGCGCGTCCGCCAGTTGAGCTCAATAATTTTGAACTTTTGGGCAATAAGCCACTTAGCAGCACGCTTTTCCGCATCATGCCCGGATTGATAGTTAGTCATAGGTATCTTTTTATTGGTTTATAGCTCCGTCTGTGGTGAATACATACTCCTAGGGAAGCCAGAGCTTCACTGTGCCGCTTAGTGCCGTATCCTACGTGGGCTTCGAAACCATAGTTTGGAAACTCGACAGCAAGCTTCGTCATATGCGCATCCCGCGTGACTTTGGCATAGATACTTGCAGCGCTCACTATAGCGTGTGTGGCATCTGCGTCAATAATAGCCTGCACATTTACAAAGTTTGGAGCGCAGTAATTGATGTGCCCATCCATTATGATTTCTTCGTCTGGGCGAGCTCCGACGGCCTTAAGCGCACGCTCTACCCCCAATTTCATCGCATTCGTTAAACCATAGGTATCAACTTCATTGGAAGAAACCCAGCCTTCGCCAACATCACATACCGCAGTAATAGCAGCGATCAGGTCTTCTCGTTTGCGGCGCGATAACACCTTAGAATCATCTACCTCTGAGGGCAAATCCCTGCACTGCCGCGCTGCGACCACCAATAACGGTCCTGCCCATGCTCCACGCCCAACCTCATCAATTCCAATCATACTATACAGATTACTCTATCTGCCAGTCTTAGGGTATGGGTTACTCGGATTTAGATGTTTCGTCGTGAGCGGCGAGGGCTTCGCTGGCTTTAGCTTCCAGTTCGGCTTCTTCTGCGGCCTTGACGGCAGCTTTAGCTTCGGCTTCGGCTGCTGTAGCGGCTTTGGCATCTGCTTCAGCTTTTTCGGCAACCTCGTCGCGTACGGTATTGACAGCATCACGATCAAATTCTACACCAGTTAAGCGAGCGGATTTACCAGTCCGGGCGCGCATATAGGTAAGGTAGTTGCGGCGTACTTTGCTTCGTTTGGTTACTTCAACTTTTACTACAAGCGGGCTATGGAGGAGGAAGCTTTTTTCTACGCCTATGCCGCTAGCAATACGGCGTACTACGATACGGCTTGCGTGGCTGCCTGCTTTACTAACGCGGATCACAAGACCTTGAAAGATCTGGACTCTCTCTTTGCTACCCTCACGAATACGCTGGTGAACTTTAACGGTATCGCCTGAGCGCACGTCGACTACTTCGACTTTTTTGTACTTGTCGTTGATTTTTTGGATAAGGCTCTGCATAACTTTGGTCTAGTCTACACGAACTCCCTGTTATTTGCAACCCCTACGAAGATTGTTCTTCAGCTCCAGACCCCAACGCATGCCCGGCAATCGCTACGCGTGCTACAGGTAAATACTGAGCATCGGCTGCTAACTGAGCTTGAATATCTCCCCGCACCAAGCCCTCT
>CAZHPF010000077.1:0-3567 GCA_964534095.1 uncultured Candidatus Saccharibacteria bacterium | reverse complement strand
TTATTGGCGTCTTGAGGAGCAAACACTTCACGGACAAACCGACCGGCTAGTGAGCTGTTTACGTCCAATATATCGAGTGCCGCAGCGTTAGAAAGCACAATTTTTTGCTGGCTATCAAGTGCTAGAACAGCATCCGCCATGCTGTTTACCAAGCTCATCAAGCGCTGTCGTTCAAGTTCAGCGGCCTCTGTATCAACGGATGCTTTCGGGGCAGTTTTTTTAGACGGCTTGGCCGCTAAAGAAGTGCTAGCTTGTTTTGGCATAAGCGTATTGTAGCAATCCAGTGTTTATCTGGCTATTGTGAATTTGGTAGGTACGCGGGCGGGGGCTTGACAAGCGGTGTATGTAGCGCTTATGTCAACAGGGAGGGATTATGCCCGCGCATCTGCTTGCGTTTATCTGGTAGCTGAGGCACGTATTGAGCCAGAGTCGACCAGAACGGCTCGCCATGGCGCATAATCTGAGTGTGGTTGAGTTCGTGCAATAATACATAATCAATCAAATCCCATGGCAGCTGCATAAGGTGGCAGTTAAGTACAATATCGCGGTGGTTGCTACAGCTTCCCCAGCGGGTATGCAACCTTTTTATAGTAACCGACTGGTAAGTAAAGCCGTGCTCTCGCGCCAAGCTTGCCAAACGTTCAGGGAGTAACTGTTTGGCTTGGGCTGTCAAAGCCCGGACGGTTACGCGCTCGGCTGCCTTCTGTACCACCGCATCTTTGTACAATAACCCCACCGGATGAATTACGCGGGCTTGGCCGTCCGCTATCCGGGTGGTTGTTCTGGTCGCACCTGGAGATTCATAGAATACCAGCCGATGGGCTTTACCGATGGGCATATCCGGCATCAAGAGTTTCTGTGCAGCCACCGGGCGATGCTTTTGTATCCAGTCGTGTTGAGATCGAATAAATGCGGTGGCATTTTTATACGGCATCCAGGCAGGCATACCAACCCGCAGTGTGCCGTCAGGCCGAACACTCAGCCGCAAATTACGGGTTCCTTTGCGCCGCTGTAGCAACACCTCACCGATACCATCTATCTCAACCCGTTTCTGAGTCATTGGTTAACCGATACGGATGTTACGGCGCGTCGGGTCTACCCGACCAGCCAGCGCTGTGGGTACAAGGTTAACCAGAGCAGGTTTGGCCAGGCCGCTGCTGGCTTGGTCAGCTTGCAGTAAACCTTTTTCGTAAAGTTTACGGATCACTGCGCTGCGCTGCGTTTGGTAGGTGTGTTTACCACTAATTACAATGTAGTCTTCGGTCGCTGTCGGATTCTGCATGGCACTGGCTTGTGCGTCAAACATAGCGCGCGTAATGGATGGAGCGTATTTGTCATCGGATTTGCGGCGATCGCGTTTAGTGGTACGCATATAGGCTGTTTCCGGGTCAACCTGAAACCACACGAGAACCGGTTCAGCTTTAGCTTTGCGAGCCATATCGCGTAAGGTTCTGCGCTGCGACGCACGCATGGCGTTCATATCAAACACTACGCTCACCCCGGCCGACAAAAATTCTTCGCACATGTAGCGCATGAGCTGAGTGACTGTTTTATTTTCTTGCTTACCAAACTGAGGATTTTCAAATAATTCACTGCGAATCCGGTCGCCTTGTACATGAGCGGCCTGTAGTTCTTCACACAGTTGCCGGGCAAAATAGGTTTTGCCCGAACCTGGGAAGCCGTAGAGTAAAAACAACGTCGGACGTGCTAATTGCAGTTTTGCCATCAGATACATAGTATAACATTCAGGCGGTAGGTACAATTACCCTTGCCGTGCTCCCACCAGGCAAGCAAGCATAGTGTAGTTAAGGCTTACTTAGGGCGTGAGCCGCCGCAAAAAATTGTTGAGCGTGTTCGGCAACCTCTTCTTGGGCAGGAGTAAGGCCAGAGCCAAGCTCAGGTATGATTAACGCCGCTGTGCCCTCTATCGTAACACTTCCATCAATAGGGTGGTATGCAATCGCAAGCTGTGCGCCTGACTCGGTTCGGAGTACGATCCCGGCTGCAAACTTAAATATTCGGCGCGAGTCGTCTTCGCGGTACAGCGCAGTAGACTCTACCGTAGGAGCCCACGGTGGTCTGAATCGCCGGGCATAGATATGCCCATAGCGCTGGAGAAAATCAAGCTCTGAGTCGATTGGCTTGCTGGCTTCACCATTTTGGAAACTACCTACCATTAAACGTCCCAGGGTATGGGATTCTCCACTCGGATCGCTAGGCGGGAAAAACCGCCCGCTCAATACATCATAAAACAGTGCATCTGCATGTAACACTTCAACTCGTCGTGCCATCTTTGTATTATACCACGTTTACTAACCATGGTCAATAATATTGCGTCCGGACACTAGGTTAGTTCCAGGAAGCTGGTAAGCACACGATCTGCGTTTTGGGTCACCTTTTCCCTGCCAACTGTTTCGGTGTACGCCCAGAACTCATCGGCGACACCTTGTAAGCGCATTTCTAAATCGGTATACCCATCCCCGATTGCAATTATCTGGCGATTTAGGTTGAGCTTTTGCACTTGAGTCGCTTTTCCTCCTGCATGAGCAGCAGGGCGAGTTGTGTCGTGGCCGATAATGTTGCCATCGTCACCAAACACAAACCTGTTGGCGTAGACGTTTGTCTTGAGAATGCCTAACTGTTGTACGACAGGTACAATAAACTCTTCAAACCCCCCTGATACAACGAAAATATCTTCAGCGTGCGATGTAAACCAATCAATACACTTCACTGCGGAGGGGCTGAGCTGTAGTACAAGCCAATCAGTAAACATAGGGATACGGTTTCGGTGGGCATGAAACAGTTTAAGCCGGGCAGAAAGCGAAACATCAAACGGTATCTCTCCTGCCATACCTTTGTTGGTTATTGCCTGGAGCTCGGCACTAATCTTTTTTCGGTCAGGGTGAGCCTCTAACACCATATCAGCAAACTCATCAAGAGACTCGACGGTTACGAGAGTACTATCGAAATCAATGATATAGGCGACAGAAGCATTGGCAGACATAGATTATTCAATCTTAACAGGGCGTGATGCGATAAGCTAGGAGCTTCTGGCACGCCCGCAGCCTCATCGTTGCGGTGAATAGCTGCGTATCCGCAGTGAGGAATAGGAAGCTGCCTCTTGATACATCGGTGTTTTTATGCTTAAATATTCCCCTATGAGTGAAGAAGGAGGCATTGAGCCTCATAGTGTAAATAGCGGGCCGGAACTGAGCACTATAATTAATGTGGCATCAGGCATGCGTCGTGCGCGAAGATTGGCTTATGCGCGTGTTGCACTGTTTATTGTTGCAAATATCGGTGCAGCATGGAGTGGCCTCAACAACGGCCATTACGAAGACGAAAAAGAAGCAGTTGTGGCAGCCGCAGTAGCCGGCTTTGAAGATTCAGCGCCTGATGAAGCCGTAATGGACGAAGCACAGCAGTTTACTCTATATTTAGACGCACAGGACAAAGAACCTTCTCGATATACTCCTGCAGAAGAAGTAGAGGCTCGGAAAAATTTACTATCACATATTGACGAAGATGCACTTGCTCACCTACGCAGAAGTTATGACGTTGTCGGCG
>CAZHPF010000076.1:0-3683 GCA_964534095.1 uncultured Candidatus Saccharibacteria bacterium | reverse complement strand
CCCCCGTCGAAATAATCATCGTAGAAGGCCAAGAGTACAAACTCTATCGCGGGATGGGCTCCACGGCAGCGCAACTAGACGCTAGGGGAGCCAGAGATTACCACTCCGGCCATAAAGACCGTCGTATTTTTTCTGAAGGTGTGGAAGGCCTGGTACCAGTGAAAGGCAGTGTCGTCCACATCATTGCTGATTACCTGGCTGGTCTAAGAAACGCCGTTGCCAATGCCAATGCCTCCACCATTAGAGAATTCCAACAGCAAGTATTCATCAGCCGGCACACAGCTTCAGGAGCCATAGAAGCAACGGCTCACATTAGCCAACATGGCAGAATAATCGGCCGTTAGCTCTCAACAATTTTGTAGGCATCCTGGAGGTACAATAATTCCTCCGCGTACTTTTGCATAATCTGCTTGAGTGTGTCTAGTTCTATGTACGGATCGTTGCTAAGGTTTTCCAGCTGCATAGCCAAAGATGCGAAATACTGTCCCGATCGCACTTGTATAATAAGGTCTTGGTGACTATCATCAACCCTGATATTTTCTTCATCTCTCACCAGATAAACACTGGCCGGAAAATGCCGGAAAATCTGCGGTCGCCATGACATTGCATACGGTTGACTCATAATTGTTCCTCCATAACACTTTTATATGCTTCGTTGGTCACCACCAGGTGATCGAGTAAATCAATACCTAATATTTTACCCGCTGCTACGAGTTGCGCCGTCACTTCAACATCTTCGCTAGTAGGTGTCGTCACTCCAGAAGGGTGATTATGGGCAATGATGACCGCTACGGCTCCATGTTCTACGGCGGGCTGGAACACTTCGCGGGGGTGTACGATGTTAGCCGTTAAACTTCCTACAGAAATAACCTCGTCATGAATAACTTGGTAGCGGCTGTTTAGGTACAGTCCGCGAAGTTGCTCTTTGTTGCTTTCGGCCATAGCTTTGACATATTCGTAAGCCTGCAGGGCAGTGCGTACATAACGGGGTCGGCCGTTCGAGTGTCGCTCAAATGAGCGGCGCCCTAATTCAAAACTCGCTATCAACTGGCAAGCTTTACCTAAGGGAATAGACAAGGCACTGGCAAGTTTTTCGGGATTTGTTTCGGTAATGATAGCCCTATCACCATATTCCCTCAATATTCGTCGCGCCATAACAAGCACTTCCTCGCGCTTTGTTCCTACGCCCAATAAAATAGCAATTAATTCAGCTGACGATAGTCCGGCAGGACCATAGCACAGTAGTTTTTCGCGCGGCTTTTCATCTGTTGGCAAATCGCGGACGCGTAGCACATAGCGTTTATCGGGATGATATTCGCCGATAATAGTATCATTACTGTGAACTGTATAAGGATTGACCTCTGTAGCCATTGTTATCATGATGCCAGTATACCAGGTTCAAAAACTGTGGCTAGTATGCATAAGCACGACGCTTCACTGATACCGTCGCAGTGCTTGGATGGGATCTTTGCGCGCTGCCTTAAGCGCCGGAGCAATACCAAACACGCTCCCTACGATTAACGCTACCACTACAGAACCCGCCATAACCGGCCAGTTAAGCGCCGGCTCAAAACTGCTGAATAACCGCAGACAATAATTAACCACCAGTGCTAACATAATACCTGATACCGCCCCCAGAAAACTTAATACCACTGCTTCCGCCATGAATTGGCCAAGTATTTGGCGATTAGTAGCACCGACACTTTTACGGATACCGATCTCTTGCGTACGCTCACTAACTGATGCAAGGGTAATATTCATAATTCCGATACCGCCCACCAGCAGGGCAATGCCGGCAATCACACCAACCAGTTTAGTAAGGAGTGCAAGCATGCTGTCTGCCAGCGCCAGTGTATCTTCGGCCGTTAATACCGAAAAATCACGCTGTCTGCTATGCGCCTCCTGCAAACGCTCCTGCAGCCTTTCGGCGAGTGCAGGGGCTTCAGTTGCGTCAACCGGACGAACTAAAATCTGGTATGGCAACAGGGAAGAACCCGCCAGCTCACCGGCCAACCCATAAGGGATAAAAATCACATTATTGTAGTCCAGCCCTGGCGTGAGCGGGTTAAAGTCAAACGGCGCAAACACGCCGCTCACTGTAATCTTGCGGTCGCGCAACATAAAACTTTGACCAATCGGCACGTTCTGCTTGAAAAGCCGCTCTGCTACATCTTTTCCTACAACAGCAGTGGCGGCATTCGTGTCAGATGTATTAAAGAAGTTACCCGACGCAATCGGCTGTCCTAAGGCATCGGCTGCCCTCTCGTTGGTAGCAATTACCGTTACGTCATGATGGCCTGTGGGTTCCTCTGACAACATTACCTCGCCAGCGACAGAAGCAAAAGGTACTGCGTACTGTACGCCCTCTGTTTGTTCCGTCGTACTTAGGTCTTGGCCGCCAAGCGTTGTCTTGCCAAACACTGTTGCTACATCACTAGGAGAAAGCGAGTTTGGCTTGGCAGATACATTTCCGCCGCGAATTGTGATGAGATCACTGCCTGAAGCATTGACTTGTCCGACAAGCTGTTGCTTGACACCTTCGCCTAAGCCAACGATAGTTATCACGCTAGCCACGCTTATAATAATGCCAAACATTGTCAGAAAACTGCGCCATTTTGCTGCACGCAGTGAATCAAATGCCAACCGAACATAGGTATGCATCATGCTGATTTGTCCTTTTTAGTTCGTTGCTTTGGAGTTTTCTTTATGGCATACGACTTTTTGTGTTTAGTCGGCTTTTTTTCGGATCGTGCCTTGCGAGGTTTAGCAGGAGTGGTCGGAACAGCTTTCATAAGCGCCGATACACCGGCAACATCGTCTGACATCGTTTTGCGGCGCACAAAGTAGCTTCGGCGGCGGATACTCTCGGGCAGCTCGCCAATCGCCGATTGCTCATCACTCATGATCGCTCCATCGCGCATAAACACAATCCGGCTGGCATACCGCGTAAGTTCGGGGTTGTGTGTCACCATCAGGATAGTACTACCAGTCTGGTGAATCTCACTCAACACCTCCATTACCACGCGTGATGAAGCACTGTCCAAGTTGCCGGTTGGTTCATCAGCAATAAGAATGCTGGGGTTATTAACAAGTGCGCGGGCAATAGCCGCACGCTGAATCTGACCACCGCTGAGCTGGTAGGGATAAAAATATTCACGATCGGTAAGTCCCACTCGTTCCAACACCCGTCCGGCTTGTTTTAGCCGGCGCGTTTTTGTATAGCCTTTATAGACCAGCGGTAACGCCACGTTTTCTAGCGCAGTCATATTTGAAAGTAAGTTAAACGACTGAAACACAAAACCTACCGTATCGCGGCGGGCTCTGGCTTGGCGGTGGCTGCGCATACGTGAGACAACCCTGCCGCCCAGTTTATATTCGCCGTAAGAAGGGTGATCCAATAGGCCAATCATATTCATGAGGGTTGATTTACCGCTCCCGCTTGGACCCATAACTGCTACAAACTCCCCTGGTTCAATCATTAAATTGACACCATCGAGAGCAACGGTAGTTGCATCGCCGAAGCCGTACAATTTGCTGACGTCTTTGAGTTCTATAACTGGCATACCTGTGGATAATAATACGCCCACTTTTCCACAATTTGCAAGGTGTAAAATACATTTTTTGCGTTATACTAGACATCTGCAGACTTATCCACAATGCCAACAACCTACGGAGGGGTCGCC
>CAZHPF010000075.1:0-3955 GCA_964534095.1 uncultured Candidatus Saccharibacteria bacterium | reverse complement strand
TATAGCATTTTCCGCCCGCCGCAGAGACCGGCTGAGCCGGGAGCATCATCGTGAGAAACGATGCCATCAAGACAAAAACCACCACATATCTGCTCCAACCAAAACGGTCGGCTTTTTGCTGTGTCTGGATACGTGTAGTTTGGGTTTTTGTTTCTCGGCGAAACATACTATGAACTATATCGCGCTTCGCTGTTGTTGGCAATAGAACAAAAGTTTAGGTGTTGTTCACCACCGTTATTGTGCTATTGTATCAATATGCATAAGAAGTTCGTGCGATCTTCGATCGTGTTTGGCTTTATCTCTTTACTAGTCGGGTCTATTCTTATTAGTCTTACTTCCGGTTCTTTTACCCAGAACGCCTACGCCGTTAGTTACAATTTCGAAGATGCTTCCAGAGTAATAGCCGGGAGCACCATGTACTTGGATAGAGATCCTTTTGACGGCAATCATAACTACGTGTACGAACATGACGGCTGTAAGGATGATTTTTCGGTTGATAGCTGGGATTCAGGGGAAAATGATGGAGACGACCTCGTTGCAACTCTTCACAAAGAGCGTTATGACAGCGGCGAAAATGAGTGTAAAGATGACGGCGAAGAAGAAATAAAGCTGACCAACCGCCCGGCACGGTTTGTTATGGGGTATGTTATTGACGACGAAACCATATTCTTGCCAGTGAGTAAAGACGGGACAAGCGGCCAACTTAATTATGACGTAATTTTTAAAACTGAAGACACATCCGGTGAAAAAGAGTACATACCCGAAGGGTCAGACGGATTCGACAACGGTGGTATTCGCCTATTATATGATGGAAGCCCTGAAGACGTTGCCCGCTACCAAAGCCAATCTTGTCCTGGTGGCGTTTGTGCCAATAAATCTATTGACAAAGACATTACTCTGAGTGTAGTTGCGCCTGATCTTGAGATTTACCCCAGCGCTCCTGTTGATGGCAATACGGGCGGTGGCGGTAGTACCGCTGATCCTGCCGAAGCAGATAACTCATGTGAAGCGGCCGGTGACTTTGCCTGGATAATGTGTCCTGTAGCTTTTGCATTGAGTGGAGCAATTGAATGGACAACTACCCAGGTATCCCGTCTACTCGAAGTAGACCGCGACCGTTACACCAATGACGATTTATATGGAGCGTGGGCTAATATCCGTAACATCGCCCTGACCGTACTCATACTTATGATGCTTGTCATGGTGATCGCGACCGCCCTCAACACGCAGATGTTTGATGCCTATACTGTCAAACGGGCTCTGCCGCGCATGGTAGCGGCTATCATGTTTATCGTATTGTCGTGGTACTTATGTATCGCCCTCATAGATATATTCAATTACGCCGGAAGCGGCATTGTGGGGATTATGACAGCGCCGTTTAAACAAGGCGGGATAGAGCTGACAGACATCTTTTCGGCCGGTATAGGAACTACAATCACCAACTGGCTCGGCGGAACCGGGTTAGTCATAGGTATCATTCTTATAATTGTATTTTTCTGGAGCACTATTTTGCTGTTCGTCGGTATGGCTTTTCTGGTACTAATACTTAGACAGTTATTCGTCATTGTCCTTATGCTGCTTGCTCCCCTTGCTGTCCTGGCGTGGATATTTCCAGGTAATGACAAGCTGTGGAAGGCGTGGTGGGGAAGTTTTTCCAAACTACTCATGATGTACCCGCTTATTATGGCACTGCTGGCAGCTGGGCGTATATTTGCATACTTGATACAAAACGGTGGTGGTGGGAGCGGCGCGCAGGGCTTTGGGCTTGATCCTTTGTTTGCGCTGTTGGCCTTTACCATCCCCTTTGGCTTCATCCCCTTTACGTTCAAAACTGCCGGCGGCTTGTTTGCTACCGTTTCAGGTATGGCTAACGACCGATCTAAAGGCCTGTTTGACCGTGCCAGAAAAGGTCGCGGCGAAAAGGCAAAGCGCTGGGCCAGCGGAAATGCATTCAAAGGCGCTCCCGAAGGATCATTACGCTCCAAGTTTAATACAGGTAGTGAGCTAGCCGCTAATGCCAGACATTTCGGTGGTATTAGTAGTTTGCGTCGTCCAAGCACATGGGCATCAAATATTCGGGGTGCTGTTGACGAGAATACATTTGAACACGCTCTAGAGGGAGCAGATAAACTGCCCGGAGGTAAGGCATTCTTCGGCAACGACGACCTTATGATGGCAGGCTTAGAGGGCGGTGGCGACTTTGCCAAAACTAGAGCGTACCTGGCTTCATCAAAAGCAAATGGGGGCGTAGGTTATAAGGGCAAGGCATTGGATGTAGCCCTTGGACAAGTTATGCGAATGCGTAAACAAATGGGGGGTGAGGCATTTTCTATAGCCGCTCTTGCTAAACTACCAGGCACCGGCACCGCGTTTGAAAAGGAAGATATAGGAAAATGGCATCAACAAATTGCCAAACATACGCATGGCGATAAATCTCTGCAGGGAACTATCATAGCAGCAGGAAAGGCTGGGTTTCGAGCCGCTCAACGTTACGAAGTATCTGAAGCAGGCTTTGGTGACCATATGGAAGCTATTGCCCGAGCTGAACGAGGAGAAGACGCAAGTTCTATTACAGACTTTGTGGTAGACAAATCATACGCATCGGGCGGACCAGCAGCTGTAGTTGGGTCAAGAAACGCTAAAACCGCCGAAATGTTTGCGGGGGCAGTTGACCGTGACTTCAGACGAGCGGTTGCTTCTGGAGACCAACGGCAGGTTCTACGATCTATGGCTGCTGTCGCAAGCATTCAAGACCAAATTGGATCAGCTAAACGTATCGTTAGTGATGTGATTTCTACAGAAGTTATAGGTAAAGATGTCGGGGGTAAGTCTATGCTGCAGCGCATTGATGAAGTGCGGCTTGATCCTACCCTAAGTGCAGTATTCCAAGAAGCACGTAAAGAGTACGGGGCGAGTCTGGCATCGGCTGCCGCAGGTGCCACTGCTGCTGCTGCAGGCGCAGCCTCGGCCACTACTGGTGGCGCCCCTGGCGGAGGTGCAGGCCCTGTCGCTCCAGGAGGTGGACTCCCTGGGTGAACCTGTCCTTACATTTTAAACTTATGCTTGAATAAAACACTAGACTATGCTATAATTAACTTATGGAATGGTCCCCTTTTGCAGCCCCGCCTACTACCGAACCTGGAACTTCTACTCCTCTCGGAGGAGATACCGGCCGACCTTTTCCTGGTGACCCTCCTACCGAGCCTTTAGCTTCGCCCTTATCTCCCCCTCCTGATCCCAGCGAAGCAACACAACACCATTCTCCGGCTAAAATTGCCTCCCAGGAAGCATTGCGACAGGCCGGCATTACTGAGATAACCGTAGATGATTTGCCAACTTGCTTCAAAGGCCTTCGTGCCTGGCATGCTGGCCGTCGAATTAACAAACTAAATGACAGCCTAAAAGCTGTTGATGAACAAGAGGGTGGCACGAAGTGGCAACAGGGAGCATTAGCGGGCGAAGCATACGATTATACAACTGGTTTGTTTCCTGTTAGTAGTAGGGAGTGGCGAGAGGCTCAACGAGGAGTAATCAAGCAAGGAGCATACGGCGTCGCCTCTCACTTAGAGACGACTCGTGCTACGCTCCCTACATTTGAAAACGGCATCTACCGTATCGATCCCCGAACTGGAAAGTCTGCTATACGAGCGGAAAACGGTTCGCTTGCCCATGTGGACAAAGCTACTCGCAAATCTATTGCTAGAGAAGAGAAGCGTTACGAAAAAACAGTAGACGCGAAGCACCACGCCGAGCATGAATTAGCAGGATTGAGCGAAGAAGAAGCAGCCGCCTTGCGTGAAAAACTAACCGCGAAGCGTGATGTTCATACTAAACGATTACGTAAAGTGCACCTAGCTCAAGACCTCAAGCCCGTGCGACAAGCAGCACGGAAGGCTTACCGAGCGGAGATTGGAAAAGCTTGGCTACGTCGAACCGATACCAGCTTGGCACACCG
>CAZHPF010000074.1:0-4155 GCA_964534095.1 uncultured Candidatus Saccharibacteria bacterium | reverse complement strand
TGGTCGTTGACGATTGTTTCCGGGACGAGCTTGGCGATAACTACGGCCGACAGGCCAGCAATCAATGCGCCGCTAACAATACCACGCCAACTTTTGTTATCGTCGGTAATGCGGTTGCCTTTATATGATTTGCCAAAATCCAGTGGTGTTGTCCAGCGGTTCCATACAGGAACTTTGTTGGCAAAGACTGGTGCGGCGTTAGCAATACCGGCTGGCAGAAAGAACAACACGGCCGCGATATAATTATGATCCACTACCGCTTGCCCTTTATTTTTTTACGCAACCGGTGGTATTTCGGATAGAGCAGGGCACGCACGGTGGGTCGATCAGTCATGGGGGTGCTGCTCGCCAACTCTTGTACAAGGGTGAGCTGGGTGGGTAGATTTTGTAACCTGCTGTATGTTTTGCCGAGGCCGCGGGAGCCGTGGGCATCACTGCTAGCGGCGCCGACTATTTTGTTTAGCTTTGCCCATACGACTGCTTGTGTGCCGCGGTTTTGCAGCAATGCCCGTCCATTGCACACCTCAACGATATCTATCTGCTCACGAACTTCTTCAAGCGTCTGAGGGTGCATGCCTTTACGGACAGTCTCGAAGGGGTGGGGGATATACACCAGCCCTCCTTGGGCTTTAATGCGCCTGATTGTTTCGATCGGCGAAAGGCCGGGCTGCACTGCCTGAGTAAGGTATAACCCGATGACTTCCCCTACAGTCGTCATAATTTCCTCGCCGACAATGATTTTGTCGCCAAGTTCTTTCTGGACAGCTTGGGCATAGTCGATGCGGTTGTGGTCGGTAATGGCGATCATATCGAGCAAGCCGGTAGACAGGGCATGGGCATATTGCTCTGACTTGATACCCCCGTCGGGGCTGGCTGTGGAGTGGGTGTGGAGGTCGACTTTGAACATAGTTAACTCGCAGATGAAAGTTTACGGGTAATACGCAGCAAACGCGACAGGGCAGTAAGCGCCGAGGTGAGGGCAATGACGACTACGGCTATATCCAGACGGTTGGCTAGCAATCCTATGACTAATACGGCCATCCGCACCTCAAAGCGCATAAGTCCGTCGGCGAACAAGCGGTTGATTTCATTGGCGGTGAGCTTACTGTCTTTGACGGCGGTTTCGCCCTTGGCTTTGACGTAGCTAACGCACAATGACGCACCGCAGGCCGCTACGGCCCACACGGCGTACTTGGGCTGGTTTTGGGCTACGAGGGCGTATGCAGCACCGATGTAGAGAATGACTTCCTTCATGCGGTCGGTTGAGGCGTCTAACACCATACCAGCGTTACTTGCTCTCTGTTGCAAACGTGCCAACTCACCATCCAGTGCATCAAACAAGCCGAATAATACCAGCAACCCAGCGGCCCAGTAATTATGCCCGGTGGCAACCAGGTAAGCAATCGGGATATGCATAGCAAACCCGACCAGTGTTACTACGTTGGGGCTGAGTTTACCGCCCGAAAGGGTATTGAGGGCACGTGCCACCAATCGCATAAAACCACGGACAGCATTTCTTACGGTATCTAGTACGTGCATTACCCCTAGTATACCGCATAACTCCTAACAGGGGTAAAATTGACACCGGTATGTGTTAATGCTATAATAAAATAACTATGAGTGCTAGCGAAGCTTCTCCAGACCCACCCGATGCCCCTCGCATACTAGATTTATTCCCAGGTGATTCCCCGGCAACCGTTGGCTTGGTTATAGACGAAACAGTCCGAGGCCAAGATTTACTGGCGACATTGGAGCATCTAACGCCTAGCCCAGAAGAAGTACAAGACCAAGTTGATGCGATTATTCGGGATCAAATTATTCCACGTGGTCTACTCAGCGGGAGGGCGATACGCATTGACGACGCACTCGTTACAGAGAGGGTGAAGATAGAACGCACGCTCCAACTTCCGGCTGGTGCCACTATAGACGATGTGAGGCATGCCATGACATTTGCCTATGGACCCGAGGAAGCGCCTCCCAAAATGGCACGATTGCTTGAAGGCATGGTAGACGGAGGAGTCCTCAGGGGCGTGACCCTTATTGCCCGCCAAAACGAGTTAACGGCTTCTTCGCTGGATGAAATGGGTGAAGAAGTAACAAGAATGGCCGCTGCACTGCGCGACCAACAAAGTTAACCAGTTTCAACTCCACGGCTCGGAATAGGATGACAGCACATGCTGTGTTTTACGGTGCTATGGTATCTAATTTAGAGTTTAGTAAGACTCGCAACCGTAGCCATCGTGGTCTGCGTCAAACCTATGCGGATCGGAACCTATAACCCTTACTGAAACTCCGATATCAGGACAATCTAAATCATAGGCGACATTTGGTATACAAGGTGTGTAATTGGGGTCGCAGTTTTGTTGAGGAGCAGGTGCAACGTATGCAACTTTTGTACCTTTTGCCGTAACCTGAGCTATGGGTTTCGTGGTAACCTTTTCCGTAAGTAGTTTTCTACTGATTTCTTCACCGTCTTCATATGTTACTTCATATGTTTTTGTATTGGTGCCCTTTATCCCAACCGTACGCAGTTCGGTTTTGCCCTTTTCTAGGGTTGCGTCATTGACCGTTGTTTTTGAAAAAGGTATGTCGCTCGTCTTAGTAATGGTTTTCTTAGTAATCTCGGGTTCATTATTTTCAGGCTCAACTTGGCTGGTATCAGATTGATTACTCGGTGAGGACACGGGCGGGGAAGGATTGGCTGCGGCGCCCACTACGGTTACTCCCATAAAGGCTGCTACGGCCCATACCGCTACTTTACTAATACCTGACAAGCCAGCGTGCCAGCTTTTTACTTTACCTAACATTTCGCATCTCCTTCTTACTACTTGAAGTATACACCTGCGTTTATCGTTGTTTAGTGTTGATTTTTGGTAATGCGATATAATGGCAGCTAAGTGGTTTTGCCACCTAGACCTAAACCATTTATACAAGTGGCATGGTTGCCTAAGTCCATAGAGAACAAAAAGCTCGTCAGAGAGAGCTGTTCTCTATGGCCGTACTAGGAAACTAGCACGGGGTTAAATCCCGCTCTGGCGGGCTTTTTGACTACTGAGGAAAGTTAAAATAAGGAGAACCAATGTCTATACATACTCACTCAACCAATACCAATGTAGTTAAGGTTATTGCTGGGGTACTCTTTGTAGTGCTTCTGTGTTCTGTAGTTTGGCTTGTTCAGGAAAACAAAATAAACAAACTTCAGACTAAAAATACACATTTGCAGCAAGAGATCACAGAGTTAAAAGAAAATCCCTTAAATCAAGCACTTTCAACCGTACTGGAGGAGACTACTACTAAGGCTCGAAATACAGAACGTGAAACGGATATTAAGGCGCTACAGGGGCAGATAGAAGCTTATTATGCCATTAATGGCAAGTACCCTACGATAGAAGATTTAAATAATCCGAGCTTTAGAAGTGCCAATATGCAAGGTCTTGACGCAGAATCCTTAAGAGATCCCCAGGGTAGCGAGCCAAAACTCGTTAGTCAATCTGTCGAGAACTCTTATTTATACGCTCCCACACCCGCAGATTGCGATAACTTCTCCCGAGACTGCACTAGTTACACTTTAAGCGCAGCTTATGAAGGAACCGTAAATGGGCAAACCGTATTTAGAAAAACGGCGCTTAATTAAAATTGGTCAGTAAAGCTACTATGAGAGTCAAACGCACTTTAGCTTACCGATAGGGTGGTGTAGAATGGAGGGGCGAAAGCATAAACGTATTTAGGAGATTGCTTATGGAACCGCAGATACCACCCAAGCCTGATCCGCAGTCCGGCACACGGCTGTTAGATGATGACTCTACACTAGATACTGTTCCGGTGCCACCATCTGGGGTAATAGAGCCCACACAGACTGATGCTACTGACACCGATGCTGGTGTAGGGGCGAGCGGTCAATTTGATGCATCTTCACTAGCGGTGGAATCTGAACCGCTTGATTTGTCTCAGCTTCACACTCCTGCCAATTTGCCTCCAGAACCAGTCCCTGAAGAACCGTTAGTAAAACCAGCCCCTCCGGTAGAGCCAGCCGCTATGCCGGCATTTATGCAGCCACCTAACCAGTCTTCGACGACATCTACTACCAATACCACAACAACCCAATCGTCTGCGCCAGCGCCAGCTTCTCCCGGTAGTACTACGTTCGTACAGTTG
>CAZHPF010000073.1:0-4318 GCA_964534095.1 uncultured Candidatus Saccharibacteria bacterium | reverse complement strand
TCGTAGTGGGTGATCATAAAGGCAAAGTAAGCATGGGTATTGCTAAAGGTGCTGACGTCACCACTGCTGTCACTAAAGCCGTAGAAGTTGCAAAAAAGAACTTTATTGCCGTTCATATCGTGAATGGCACTGTTGCCCACGAAGCTGAAGTAAAAGTGGGCGGGGCACGTATTCTCATTAAACCCGCGTCTCCCGGTACCGGTTTGATTGCCGGTGGCGTTGTCCGCACTGTGCTTGAAGTAGCGGGTATCCATAACGCCTTAAGTAAATCATTAGGTTCAAGCAACAAGATCAACACTACCTATGCAACGCTGGCTGCTTTGCAATCCATGGAACACCCCGATAAGTGGCTGACGAGACACAACAAACCCCAAAAGGCTCCAAGCAAAAAAACGGCAGCCACAGAAGACAAGCCTAAACCGACAGCCAAAAAGACGGAGGCAAAGAAATGAAGTTCCATGAGTTAAATGTAGCCCCTAAAAAGTCAACAAAGCGCGTTGGCCGTGGTATTAGTGCCGGTCAAGGTAAAACTGCTGGTCGCGGAACCAAAGGTCAGAAGTCACGTACTGGCAGTAGTCGCCGTCCAGGATTTGAAGGTGGCCAGAACCCCTTGATGCAGCGTATGCCTAAGCTCCGTGGGTTTACCAGTAAACGTACTCCTGCAGAAAATGTTTACACTGGCCAGCTCAATGACGTTGGCACAAAGGTAGATAACTTTACATTAGCCGAAGCGGGGCTTACTACAAGTCCACACGTTCGCGTAAAAGTTATTACCAAAGGTGAACTAAAGAAAAAAGTCACCGTTAACCTTCAATTAGCCAGCAGCTCGGCTGTTGAAGCTATCCAAAAAGCCGGCGGAACGTTTATTGCAACCCCGCAAATAAAACGACAAAAGCAAGAAAAACCTGGCAAAAACTAATTGCCGAGAAATCTTTCCTTAAAGACCCGTTTTCGGACGGGTCTTTGTATTATGGTTGTGCTTGTGTAATTGCAGAGAACGAGTCACAATAAAGCAAATTAAAGGAGAGAAAATGACTGACCGGCTAGAAGCGTATCGTCAGGCGGGCGTTGACCTCGATCTAAGTAATGTCGTTTCACAAATTGCAGGTGACTTTTCTCGAGAAACCTGGGGTAACGTTGATGGGTTATGGAGGCCGCAGTCGCCGGATGGGCATCTTGCCTCTTCAAAAATCATGCCTTTCGACGAGATTAGAGAAAGGCATGATACGTATGGCGTGTCAGGAACTGATGGAACCGGCACAAAGCCCGAATTTTACGAGAGACGGGGTAACTTTAAGGGGCTTGGCTTTGACCTAGTTGCCATGGCTGTAGACGATATACCGGTAGAAGGCGGACAAGCTATATGGATGAATAATGGGCTGGCTGTCAGTAATCTGACAGACGAAACGCTACCATACTTTTATGAGCTCTTTGAAGGCTTGAAGGACGCTGCCAATCAAGCGGATATAATCCTCTGGACTGGTGAGACAGCTATTCATGGCGATAGACTGCATGGCCCCACCGACTTTACAGTAGATTGGTTCGGTGATGCGGTAGGAGTAGTCCACGCAAAGCGTGTTATTACGGGTGCCGACGTTAAGGCTGGAGATGTCCTATATGGCTTTGCAGAGCCTGACGGATTTCGCTGCAATGGCATTAGCCGGGTACGAAAAACATTCAGAGAAGAATATGGTAAAAACTGGCAGAATGAAACGTATGAGGGGTTAACGCTCGACATATGGGCCTCTGCCAGCTCAACTGTATATGCAGGCATGATGAACGTACTGACTGGCGGCTATAGAACTGAGCGAAAAGCTCTGGCCGATATTCACGGCGTGGCTCACATTTCTGGCGGCTCGCTTCCAGAAAAGATTGGACGCATGCTTCGTGCTTCTGGTCTTGGAGCCGACATTACTGATCCTTTCGAGTTTCCCGAGATCATGAGTCATTGTCAGGAAATTACAGAAGTGAAAGATGGGGAGGGAACCCGGCCAATGACCGACGAAGAAGCCCTGACGACATGGCATGGCGGTCAAGGTTATGTTGTTGCCGCTCCCGAAGCAGACCATGATGCTATTCTTGCCGTTGCAGAAGAAAAGGGCATAGCAGTGAAGCCAATCGGACGTGTAACTACACAACCTGGCCTCCGAGTAGCGAGTAAGGGTGCGCAGAAGTACGGCGAAACGCTCGAGTTCGACGTTGCTGCATAATCGTTGGCTTATGTAGGAGGATAAGGTATACTTTCTACTGATTCTATGACAAACAAAAGAGGGTTATCGATTAGGCTATGAGTTGGAAAGTTATTTGGACGGCGCTCAAAAACAGCGATATGCGCAACCGCATACTGGCTGTGCTGGGGATGCTGTTGGTTTTCCGTATTTTGGCGCACATTCCTATTCCATTAAGCAATCCCGAAACATTGCGGCAGGTACTGCAGAACATCTTTACGGCACAGAGTAATTCCTCTTTCTTGAGTTTTGTTGACGTGCTCTCTGGCGGTGCCTTAGCTAACTTTTCTATTATGCTCGTGGGGCTAGGGCCGTACATTAACGCAAGCATTATCGTCCAGCTTTTGACAAAGGCCCTACCGCAACTAGAGGCGTTGAACAAAGAAGGCGAATATGGGCGTAAAAAGATCAACCAATACACTCGCATGTTGGCCTTCCCGCTGGCAATTATTCAGTCTATCGGTGCCATCTACCTTGTTCGCCAGTCTGCCCAGCAAATCGGAGGTATTGGCGACATTACCGCTAACACATCTCTCCTTCAATGGGTGCTAATGGTTGCCGCACTCACCGGAGGTTCGATGGTTCTCATGTGGCTAGGTGAGCTTATTACAGAAAAAAGTGTGGGGAACGGTATTTCCCTCCTCATTACTGTGGGCATTGTCAGCCAGCTTCCTACCACGATTTCGTCTATCGTCAGTTCAGTGTTTAACAAAGAAAGTCAGTGGCACGTCTTTGGTAAAGCCCTGCCGATTGATGGCGATTCTCTGGTATTAGCCCTCATCATTTTAGCAGTGGTAGTAGTCGTGACGGTGCTGATTGTTAAGCTTAACGAAGCGGCTCGTAAACTCACTGTGCATTACGCCAAGCGCGTCCAGGGCAACCGCGCCTATGGTGGGGTGACTACTGTCCTACCGGTCAAGCTGATTACCGCAGGCGTTATTCCAATTATCTTTGCTGTAGCATTTTTGAGCGTTCCTAGCTTTGCCGGCCAGTTGCTGGCCGGGGCACAGAGCCCGCAGCTTCAGGAACTCGGCTCTAAGCTTACTCTCTGGTTCCAAACACCAAGCAGCGAAACGTTCGCTGTGGGCGGGCTTACACCGTATATTTATCCAGTCGTGTACTTTTTCTTGGTGTTTATATTCACCTTCTTCTATACCAGTATCAGCTTTAATTCAAAGGAGATAGCTGAAAACTTACAAAAACAAGGTGGATTTATTGCTGATGTACGTTCAGGCCAGCAGACCGAAAAGTATCTGGGGCGTGTCGTCAATCGCTTAACGCTGTTTGGAGCAACTGCACTAGGTTTGTTGGCGCTCATGCCAATCATTGGGCAGATATTTCTTAATATAAACATAGCAATCAGCGGGACGAGTATCTTAATCCTTGTTTCCGTTGCGCTTGAGACACTTCGAGCCATTGAGTCTCGCGCACTGATGGTAACGTATGACCAATACGAGCAAGCGGACTACTTCTATGAACCAGAACCGCCAGGAACGGCAGCCCGGAAACTACGCTTTCGCGGCCGTTCACGAAACTCATCTGAGTAAAAGTCCATAAAACCCTTTACAAACGTACAGGCGTTTGTTACAATTACTCGAGTTATATTTGTATGGCCAACAACAAGGAAGTAATCGAATTATCGGGAACAGTGGTGGAGGCTTTGCCTGGCACTCAGTTTCGCGTCGAACTTGAGAACGGTCATCAAATCATAGCTCACGTTGCCGGTAAAATGCGAAAACACTACATTCGTCTTGTGCCAGGTGACGGCGTTACGGTAGAGCTGACACCCTACGATCTTACGAAGGGCAGGATAACGTACCGCAAGTCGTGATGAACGGCAGTTATTAACAACCTATAAGCAGTGTGTTATTGCAAAATTAAGGAGCAGTAATCCGTATGAAAGTACGTGCAAGCGTCAAAAAAATTAGTCCCGATGACATTATTGTCCGCCGTAAAGGGCGTGTGTATGTTATCAATAAATTAAAGCCGAAACATAAGCAGAGGCAGGGATAATCGCTATGCTAAAATTCTCAATTCTCAATTCTCAATTCTCATTAATGCGACATGATAAATGCGAAATGATAAATGCA
>CAZHPF010000072.1:0-4522 GCA_964534095.1 uncultured Candidatus Saccharibacteria bacterium | reverse complement strand
CTGGCCGAGGATACCGGCGTAGCCCCCAACATCGTCGAAACCGCTTTTTGGCACTATAACGACGTCGTATGTCGCGGCGAAATGAGCCTGGAAGAGTTTAATAAAGCCCTTGCTGCCCATCTAAACGTCTCCAGCGTGGATTGGGAAGCGTATTATCTGGCCGCAGTTGACCCTATTAACGAAATGCGGGAGACGGCACAATGGGCGACCGAACACTACCGTATAGGCCTATTGAGTAACATCATGCCAGGGTTTATTGATGCGATGGTAAAAAAGGATTTGTTGCCTACCCTACCCTATGATGTCATTATTGACTCTTCGGTAGTGCGGGCTATCAAGCCGGAAGCTGCTATCTACGAGATTGCCGCCCGTGAAGCTGGCGTCAGCCCCGAAGAAATCCTACTGGTTGACGATAGTCGAACTAATCTCATGGCCGCTGAGCGAGCCGGCTGGCATGTGCTGTGGTTTGACGACTATCGTCCCGACGAATCAGCCGACCGTATCCGCCAATCGCTAGAATTCTAATTACTAGTTGCCTCTTATCAGGCTGCTGCTTCTTTTTAGAGATCAGCCAACGGAGAAGCGGGTGAGTTCCGATTGTTGTTTTTGCAGCGTAGCTTTAGCGTCCTCTAGTTGTTTCTTGGTTTCTTCCACCAGATGTTTAGGGGCGTTTTTTACATAAGATTTATTGCCCAGGCGAGCCTCAAACTGGGCAATTGCTTTCTCTGTGCCCGCTACTTTACCTCGCAATTTATCGGCAAAATCACGAATGGTGGCTTGGTCAAGATCCAGCCAGCACTGCCACGGCACGCTTGTCAGTTGAAGCCCTTGCCCGTCTTTGACAGATTGTACGGCGTTGAGCCGTGCCAAACGGCATATCAGATTGGCGTTGTCTGTTAAGACTTGTTCGTTATGGTGGTACAACGTAGGATATTGAACGCCCAGCGTGGTCGTGACAAACCGAATTTCACTGATGAGGGAGCGCATGGTTTCGAACGCGTCTGCCCGTTTACTATCAAAAGCCATTTTCTCTGGCCATGACTGCATAGCCAAGAGCGTGTCCTTCTCCCAGCTAAGCGTCTGCCAGATAGTTTCTGTAATAAACGGAGCAAATGGATGGAGCGTCTTTAGCACTGTCTCCAGCCCGTACGCCAACACGCTCGGCGAAAGATGGGCTTTACTCGCCTCTATGTACCAGTCGGCAAAGTCATCCCATACAAAGTGGTACAGATTATCGTATGCTTCGCTAAACCGGAACGTTTCAATATCTGTTGCTACCTTCTCTGTTAACTGTTGTAATTTACGCAATATCCAATGATCAGCATCGCTTACCGGTTGAGGGGTTGTTCTTTGTGATGCATCCTCCCCTGCAGTTGCTTCGATAAACCGTGCAATATTCCATAACTTGTTACAGAAGTTACGGTTTGCCTCTATCTTGCTCCAGCTCCAGTTTTGATCGTTGCCTGGCGCGACCGACATAATCAGTGCCATGCGCAAGGCATCAGTGCCGTATTTAGGGATAACTTCCAATGGGTCAATGATTGAATCTGGCCGGCTCTTACTCATTTTTTTGCCATCCTCGGCTCGTATCAGGCCGTGTAAGTACACGGTCTTAAACGGTATCTGTCCGGTGACATAGGTAGTGGACAAAATCATACGGGCAATCCAGAAAAACAAGATATCCCACCCTGTCTCCATGACCGTGGTTGGATGATACGCCTGAAAATCAGGACTTTGCTTGAGTAGCTCCTCTAGGCTAAGGGTGTAGTCAGTGGCTAGCTCGGGGTCAACCAGTGTGCTCCATGTCCACAGCGCTGAGCTGAACCACGTGTCCAGCGTATCTGGGTCTTGCTGCCATTCATGCAAGCCTTCGCTGTCATCAACTGGCGGTTGGGTACCGGTGTACACTTCTTGGGTACCATCGGTGTCAGTACGGTACCATACCGGTATGCGGTGTCCCCACCAGATCTGACGGCTGATGCACCAGTCACGCAGGTTGTCTATCCAGTGGAAGTACACCTTTTCAAATCGCTTTGGCAGGATTTGTATGTCAGCGCTGCGGATAACGTCTTGCATAACCTCCTTGAGGCTTTGCTTCTTGCCTTTCCACTGTACTGCGGGCTTATTAACATCGATAAACCATTGGAGCTTGATCTGGGGTTCAATAATTCCCTTGCCCCGCTCATTGACAGCAATATTATGCTGGTAGTTGTTGTCAATACTGACCACTAACCCTTTTTGTTGCAGTTTTTTGACAATTTCCGGCCGAGCCTGCGCGATTGGCATGCTAGCAAATTCTCCAGCGATTGGTAGCAATTTGCCATGAAAATCAATCACCTGCTCTTTGTCCAACCCGTGTCGCTCAGCGATGTCAAAGTCGGTGTGGTCGTGCCATGGGGTGATAGTCATAACACCAGTGCCAAAGCTTGGGTCTACCGCTGTGTCTTTGATAACGGTGGCCGTTACCGTGCCGTTAATCCACTCTGCCTCAAAGGTGTGGCCGTGCTTGTACTTGACATACCGCTTGTCGTTGGGGTGCATAACCACGTATTTGTCGCCGAATTTCGTTTCTGGCCGGGCTGTGCCGATCTGAAACGGGCCGTACTGGAGGGTGTAAAACTTGGCGGTTTCCTCGATGCGTTCGACCTCATCGTCAGAAACGGTTGTTTCCAGGTTAGGATCCCAGTTTACAATACGGTGGCCACGGTAAATCAGTCCGTCAGCGTACATCTTGGCAAATGTTTCGTTGACACAGCGGTTGAGTGCTTCGTCAAGTGTATAACGGAGTCGCGACCAGTCAGCGCTGGCGCCCATAGCACGCATCTGACCAAGCATTGTGCCACGGCTTTCGGCCACAAATTCTTTCGTGCGCCGCAGGAACTCTTCCCTGCCTACCTCGTGCTTATTAGTTCCCTCTTCGGCCAGTTTCTTTTCTATAATGGCGTTTACTGGTAGCGCCGCATGGTCGGTGCCGGGCAACCATAGCACATCTTTTCCCTTCTGACGGGCGTGACGCGCCATGATATCTTGGAGCGTTAAAAATAGCGAGTGCCCGATGCTCAACGTGCCTGTTTCGTTGGGGGGCGGCATGGCAATGGCAAAGTGTTCTTTGCGGCTCTTCGGGTCAGCCCTGAATACTTGGGATTTTTCCCAGAGGGCGTAGATGTCAGTTTCGTATTCGGAGGGTTCGTAAACCTTCGGTAAATTCATAGTTTTTCCTTGATATTAGTAGATTGGCATACGGATGAAAATGGAAAAATTATTGCCCTGCGGGCACACAATACTGCACTAATCCGTACCATCGCACTATCCTCATAATCCTCAGTATACACCAGTACAAGGAGCCCAGAAAACTAGCTTTCACATGAAACGGAAATTTTGACAATTTTATGCTCAGGCTAGACAGATTTTTAATAGATTTCAATCCGTCCATTTTTAATTTTGTGTCAAGGCCTACATACTTAAACTAGGCACCGGTGTTAGGGTTAAGGCATCGGCGGGCGGGCGGTTAAAAGCCGCTTGGTAGCACGCAAGCGTTGCAACCATAGCCCCGTTATCTGTCATAAGCTGAGGATCCTGATAGGTAATGCCTATTGGTAAACGTTCAGCGAGTTGAGCACGCAGGGCAGGGCTGGCGGCTACACCGCCCCCAATGGTTACGGAAGCAGGGCTGAACTCTTCAAACGCCTGAACGGCTTTGTCAACGACTGTTTCGACGGCAATACGCTGAAAGCTGGCGGCAATGTCGGCTTTCTGGGCTTCAGAGAGAGCCTCAGCCAGCTTATAAGAGGGAAAGGTGTAATCCTTACCGCAGGCTGCTTGTGCGGCTCTTAGAACGGCTGTTTTAGGCCCGGAGAAGCTAAAATCGTATTTGTTTACCAGCTTTGCCTTAGGAAAGGAGTAAGCGGACGCGTTTCCACGTTTGGCAAGCTCATTTACCGCTGGGCCGCCAGGGTAGGGCAGGCCGAGGATTTTTGCTACTTTATCGAATGCTTCGCCAATCGCATCGTCATGGGTTTGCCCCAACAGCGTGTAGTCAAAATGTCTGCGCCATAGCACGAGTTGGCTGTGTCCGCCGCTGACAATCAACCCCAACATGGGGAATACGGGGATAGCAGGTACAAATTTATACTTAGAAGAAGCCTCTGATGAGCCCGCAGTGATGAAGTTTGCACATATATGGGCTTCAACATGGTTGACTGCATACAGTGGTTTTTTGTGCAGAATAGCAAGGGTACGGGCGGTCATAACACCGACGAGCAGACATCCTCCCAGTCCGGCACCGTATGTGACACCGATGGCATCAATATTGTCCCAGCCCATATGGGCTTCGTCTAGGGCTTGTTTAATCACGGGGATAATAGCCTCAATATGACTGCGGGCTGCAATTTCCGGTACTACGCCGCCGTACACCTTGTGAATATCCATGCTGCTATTGGTTACCACGCTATGAAGCATCGCACCGTTGGCAGGATTAGTCAGCTCTACAACACTTGCCGAAGTTTCATCGCAGCTTGTTTCA
>CAZHPF010000071.1:0-4571 GCA_964534095.1 uncultured Candidatus Saccharibacteria bacterium | reverse complement strand
GGAGGACGGCAAAAGCCACACGCTCGAGGAAGTTGGCCAGGAGTTTATGGTGACACGCGAACGCATCCGGCAAATAGAGGCCAAGGCACTTGCCAAGCTCCGCAAGCACAAAGACGCCCGTAAACTCCACGACTACATCCAGTAATTGTCGCCTGTTTAGATTGTTGCCTACTGGTTTTTGTGCAGGGCATAGCCCAGCTTTTTATGGTTATCAATCGAGTAGTTTTTCGCCAGTAAAGCCGGATGTCTGCGCAAACGGTAGACGAGCGCATTAAGCGCCCAATCGGACACGATCTCACCGCCCCATACTCTGTCTTTCAGCTCTTCCTTTGACACGACACGACCCTCGTTCCTTTTCAGTAGCAGAAATAATCGGCGTTCTTTGGCCGGTAAGCGTTGATTACGCATAGTCTCCAGATAATCTTTGTACAACGGAGAAAATAGTTCATACCCCGTAGGTTTCTGGTTGACCATCCCAATCCCGACCAAATACTCATCGCGGTGAATCCTGTTATTGCCCAATGCAATATTACGTAAAATTGTTCGTTGCGGCCCCAGCAGGAAGTCGTACATGTTTTTGAACACCAAATGCACCAACTCCGTCTGGCCGTCGCTGATCTCTTGCTGGTTATTAAGAAGGACAAGCAGAAGTTGAAAGTGCCCGCCGGCCTGCGTTAGTTTATAGTCTATATCTTCTGCATTTTCCCAGCCTACCGATCCGTACTGGGATAAGTAATGCTTTAATTCGTCCTCAGAGTAGCTCCCCAAGTAGTAGACATTACCAAATAGCCTAAAGCCGGTATCAAACAAGTGATCCGGTATTAGCTTTTTGAGGCTTACGCACAACCCAAAAAGTAGTTTTACGGATCCGTCGCAGCTGCGGGCAAGGCTCTGAAGCCTTTGTAACATCGGGCCGTCCAGCGCCGTCGCCAGCTGGTCGAACCCGCCAAAATATATGACAATCCTTCCGTGTGTTGCACTAAGCTGTTCCAGCTTGCGAAGACAGCTTTGTAGTACCTCCGTAGAGCTCGCCGAGTCCGCAAGGTGAACATTAAGCGCGCGGGCGAGGGCATGGAATAGCGCCTCGCTTGTCAGTTCGGGGAGACCAAATATATCTACATATACCGGATAGCCAAGGTCGGACTTCGACAGCTCTTTTAATAGCAGCGAAATACCAGAACCCGGCATGCCCATAATCGATAGGGTCTGGTGATGCTCCAATAAACGCGCCACTTCTTCTTTGCGGTTTTTTATAACGATATTCATAACTACTTCTTAAAAACGTTATTATTTTATCATACTTCCATCAAGCGGACTGCCTAAAGATCCTATAAGCTGAGAATGCTCGTAAGTATGAAAGGAATGCAAGATGACTTATGGTATAGAAATCGCTGGTGCTGCCGTTGCAGTGGAGCGTGTGGAAAGATATAGTAGCGGGTTAGGCCAAGTACTAGGCAGGTCACTGGTGCATTTGACGGGTGAGACGGACACAGAACCCATCCCGGAGGCAAAGCTGCGGTTTAACATAGACAACCCTGGGGCAGAACAGCTTATAGCCGTCAGCAATACTCAAATTCTTGGAGCAGCAACCCTTACTCAACTAGGCGGGCTTATGCCGCACGCTAAAGCGTGGCTGGAAGACTTTTTTGTAGTGCCGGAGGCTCGCGGTAAGGGCGTGGCCGATGCGTTGGCCGATGAGTGGGAGGCGTGGTGCCGGGAGCGGGAGATTACAACATTGATGTTTACCTCGGGCTGGCACAGAGAAGCCGCCCATCGTTTTTATAAGCGCCGCGGGGCAGTTATCTTGAACACTCCCAGCGACAGGACGGCTTTCTTCAATTATCCCGTACCTTTAGAAGGGGGCACAGAATGAGCGGCCTGATTATCGGCGGTACCTCCGGGCTTGGGCTAGAACTTGCCCGAGATATGGCTGAGCACCACGAAAGAGTGATTGTGACCGGCAGACATGATCCAGGGGTTGATTTTGCCGAATACCGGCAATTCGATTTGGCCGGTGGAGATTTACCTCAGCGCGTAGGGCGGTTTGTCCTAGATTTGCCGCCGGTAGGAACCCTTGTTTACGCCGCTGGATTTTACCAGGAGGGTCATATTGCCGATCTCAGTGACGAAGAAGTAGATACTATGATTAACGTTGGTGAACGCGGCCTGATTTTCTTCACTAAGAAGCTGCTCGAGAAACAGCGTCATCTGGACGAACTCATCACGATCACCTCGACCTCGCAATGGACGGCGCGTGAGCGCGAACCCGTATATACAGCCGCGAAGGCCGGAGCGGGACACTATAGTCATAGCCTGTCCCTTGACCCGTCTATCGGCAGAACGAGAGTTATTGGCATGTCCGGTATGCGAACGGCGTTTTGGGATGGTACCGAAAAAGACACTGAACCTATGTTGGATCCGGCCTGGGTGGCAGAGCGTATCATGGAACTCCGGGGCGACTCCCGACAGTATCTGTTTGCCAGAATTCTGGGTCAAACAGAACTCCCTCAAAGAGTAGAAGTTGAATCGTAAACCTGAGCTGAGTAACTAACTATACTTGACATATTATCAACAGTGTGTTAGTATGTGGCTTATGAGAATAAGAAAACAAAAACCTACAAAACCAACATCAAGTGCTCCTAACCCCAAAAGCCCAGTAGACCATAGAACCCGTGCTGGTCTTGGCGCGACGGCTGCAGCCGTTGGCTTACTGCTGGTTGCTGCTAACCTCGACAAGGGTTCTGCACCAACTACTGCTTTTGAGAGTTACCGGCAAGCTCGTGCGGATGTCACTGCTCTAGCGGGTGAATATGGCGAAACAAATGATGTGCCAGAGGCTGTCTCTAAAGAAATAAAGGCTGATCTCCGGGGCACTGTCCAGATGTTCCAGCAGAATGCGATTAGTACCGTGGATAATCTAGTGCAACGTTACGGTGAAAGAGGATCAGTTGATGCTTCTGAGACTGCAAGACTTTCTATCGGAGAGAGAACCACTGACGACGGAGAGCGCACCCAGACAGTAAGTATTTCTCCTTTAGATCCAGAAGGCCATGACAGGGATTTGCGAGTTATCTACGATCAAGACAATAATGTAAAAAAAGTGGAATACTGGGAAACAAAAGGTGGTAATGTTGAGGGCGGCACTAAGGGCAGTAAGACGATAGATACCGTTACTGTTGAGCGCGGCAACCTTGAAGTCTTTGGGTCGTTCGACCCTGATGGCAATATTGATACACAGGCCGGTAACCTAAGTCGGACTGTGAAATTTGGTTCAAGTTTCGAGAGAGATTATTGGACGGAAGCTGGGGACGGTCCTGATCTTAAGTATGCAGTTGATGGCATGGGTCTGGTAGACACTTTCTTAGAAGACGTGAACACTGCCTTACAGTTTGCTGAGCCGACTAGTTAACACTGGCTGCTCGTATTATACTAATACCTATGAAGATTATTGGGTTGTCGGGAACTAATGGGTCGGGCAAGGATACTATTGCTGAACTGCTGCGTGATAACTACGGTTGGCTGTTTGCTGATGCGACGGCTATGTTTGTTGAGGAGCTGACAAAGCGTGGCTTGCCCACTGATCGTGCTCATAAATCCAGCTTAAGCGCCGAGTGGCGACGACAATATGGAATGGCTGCGATTGTTGACCGCGCGGTTGAAGTGTTCAAGGCAGGTAACTATAAGGGCTTAGTAGTAGGCAGTTTGCGCCATCCAGGCGAAGCCGACCGGATCCATGAACTTGGTGGCACTATGATCTGGGTCGATGCCGACCCGCATGTGCGCTATGACCGCATCACCAAAAATAATCGTGGTCGTGTAGAAGATCAAAAAACATTTGAGGAATTTTTGGCTGAGCAAGAGCGTGAGATGACACCGACAGGCGACGAAGCCACGCTCAATATGTCAGCAGTCAAAGAACGGGCAGACGTGCTCCTCGAAAACAACGGATCGGATATTGAGGCGTTTCGCGCCAAAACTATTCAAAAACTGGCTGCACTTATTGACTGATTCTGTATTGGCGGAAAACTCGTTGAACTTCACGGACGAACAGGAATATACCGGCGGCACCTAACGCGTATGCCCAGTCATATATACTCACTGGCGCGGATCCGAAATAGCCGCTTATCCAGGGGTTGTAGACAATATTAATAACGCAGAACAGTGAGAAGGCGATGGCGGCCCAGTAGTGGACATTGCTCAACTGATACTTAGAAAAGAACCCTTTAACACTGCGCCGTTGAGTGATATTTACCAGCTGACAGCAGACGATAGTGAGATACGTCATAGTGGTGGCTTTGAAGTAAATTGGGTTTGTCAGGTCATGATAAAACGTAGTGGCAACTGCGCCGTTTCGCTGGAAGTACAGCAGGTAATTGGCAAAGGCTAGTCCGCCAATCAAAAGTCCGCAAAACAGCAAGTCGAGTATAGAGCGGCGTTGCAGGATATGTTGTCCAGGGTCACGTGGTTTTTCACTCATCAGTTCGCCCTCGGCGGGATCCCAGCCTAGCGCAGCAATTGGAAATAGTTCGGCGATAAGGTCAACGGCCAGGATTTGCATAACGGTGATCGCC
>CAZHPF010000070.1:0-4645 GCA_964534095.1 uncultured Candidatus Saccharibacteria bacterium | reverse complement strand
CGAAGCAGTCGTCAAAGAGAACAAAGGGATTTGCCCTAACCACGACCGGCCGTATGAAAAGATCGAAGAGCAAAACTATTTCTTTAAGCTCAGTAAATACGCTCCGCAGATCCAAAAAGCTATCACCGACGGGTCGTTTCAGGTTATCCCTGTAACGCGCAAACATGAAATCGCCCAACTCCTCAAGGATGGACTAGAGGACATTAGTATTAGCCGTCCGAAGGACAAAATCAATTGGGGCATCCCTGTGCCTGGCGACACCACGCAGGTGATGTACGTATGGTTTGAGGCGCTCATGAACTATATTACCGTGCTGGGCTATCCTGAACATGAAGACTTTGCGAAGTTTTGGCCTGCCAACGTGCAGGTAGTCGGCAAAGACATCACCCGCTTCCATGCGGCTATTTGGCCCGGTATGCTTCTGGGCTTAGGGCTCAAGCTTCCAAAAGTTCTGTACGTTCACGGGTTTATAACGGTTGACGACAAAAAGATGGGCAAGTCGTTAGGCAATGTCGTGGCGCCCAAAGATATTGTCGAGCAGTACAGCACAGATGTCTTTCGTTATTACTTCTTACGACATATCCCTTCCTATGAAGACGGTGACTTTAGCTGGGAACGCCTGAACAAAGCGTATAACAACGAACTTGGCAACGAACTTGGCAACGCCGTCCAGCGCACGATCGCTATGATTAATCAGTACCAAAACGGGGTAATTGGTACTATTCCACCGTCCAGACACGATGTGGGTCGGTATAGCGAAGCACTTGACCAGTGCCGTTTTGACCGAGCACTCGACATTGTGTGGGAACAAGTGCGTGGCTTAAACCAGTACGTCGAAGAGCAAAAGCCGTGGCAGATTGCCAAAACCAAAGACGCGTCGCATCTGCAAGAAGTATTAGCGTACCAGGTAAGCTGTCTACTGGAAATCGCCGATATGTTAGTGCCGTTTATGCCGGAAACTGCCGAGAAAATTCAGCACATTTTCGCCGAAGGTGTCGTACAGGCGTCCGAGGGTACTCTCTTCCCCCGTAAAGACCTAGTAGAGGCTTCTGCTGAGCTAAAACAAGCGGCCTCATAACGGCTCCAGGGGCATGTCATAATAGAGCTATGCAATTAGTCGATACGCATTGTCATATCCATAATGCGGGGTTTGAACTGAACGGTGATGACCCAACGCGAGCGCAGTGGCTCAAGGCAGGCAGTCCTGATCCTAGTGCTATGGTACAAACAGCGGTACACGCAGGAGTCACGCGGCTTATATGTGTTGGTTGTACGCTCGATGACAGCCGTCATGCGGCCGAGTTTGCTAAAGACCAAACCCATTGTTGGGTCAGCATAGGTATTCATCCCCACGAAGCAAAGCAGCATAACAAACAGGCCGTTATGGCTGATTTTTCGGAGCTAGTGAAAGCCCCCAAGGTAGTTGCGATAGGGGAATGCGGGCTGGATTATTTTTATAGCCACTCACCGCGCCGCGACCAGATACAGCTTCTGGAGTTTCAATTGCAGCTGGCTCAAGATAATAACTTGCCGGTAATCTTTCACGTCCGCGAAGCGTTTGGTGACTTTTGGCCTGTATATGATAACTTTCCTGGCGTGAAAGGCGTGCTGCATAGTTTCACAGATAACTCAGCAAATATGCAGCGAGCAATTGGTAAAGGCTTGTATATTGGGGTAAACGGCATTGCTACTTTTACTAAAGATGAAGCGCAACGACAGGTGTTCACACGCATACCGTTGCAAAATCTACTACTAGAAACCGACGCTCCCTACTTGACCCCAGCCCCTGTCCGTGGTACAATCAACGAGCCTAAAAATGTGACGTATATCACACGATTTTTGGCGGAGTTACGAGGAGAAAACGAAACGACAATTGCAAACGCAACGACTCGTAACGCCATCAAACTCTTTAGGCTGGAATAAGCATGACACAATATATTCAACCCACCAGTTATGAACGGCTGCCTGCTAGCACTGTGCCAGAAGCGTATCGGCAGCGTTTTTCCTGTATAACTACTGCGAAAATTTTGATGGAACGAGTAATTCCTGAACCGGTACGTGCAGAAGAACACACGGCTCCGGTAGCTGATATTGCAGCCCAGACAGTCGTCAAAGCCGAAAGTGCGGTCGAGCCGGTCGCTGCTACCCCAGTTGCTCCAGAAGTAGAGGCTGAAGTCGCAAGGAGTGTCGATGAAGCTATGGCTCATCTAGAGGCCGTATTTGCTGAGGCTGCTTCTCAATCTCCCGTTCCTCAGGAGGTGTAACAGCAATGTTGCAAAAACTTATCAACACAGTACTGGGTACTCGTAGCGAACAGCACAAAGCTGATTTTTATCGTAACCTTATCCGGCGGGAAGCTCAGATAGGCGGCACGGTGTTTGGCCCCGTCCCGACTGGTACTCGCCGTGAATTTTTCTGTCTTGATGAGCATACTTGGGTGTGGCACGAAGAGTGGACGGATGCCCACGGGCAGCTGCATGTACGAACAACACGTTACGACGTCCGTCCAGATGGTGTCCTAAAGTCCCAAAATGGTATGTACCAGTCGCTGTCTGACGATGAAGCGCAGCGTCTTCGTAAAGCCGTTCAGCTATACTACGAACGTGTCACCAAACAAATGTACGCCGGCATTGCGTAGTCGGCGTCTCTAGGCTAGGCTGAACATAATGACTAGATCTACGGTATACCTTGACCATGCGGCTGCTACTCCGGTTGACGCAGACGTGTTCTCAGTGATGAAACCGTATTATACAGAGAAATTTTATAATCCCTCAGCCCTTTATCTGGATGCTAAAGCAGTGTCGCAAGATATTACCAAGGCTCGCCAATCAGTCGCCAAACAATTAGGTGCGCGGCCGAACGAAATTGTCTTTACGGCTGGCGGTACAGAAGCCAACAATCTCGCCATTCATGGTGTTATGAGCCAATATCAAGACGGCAATATAGTGATAAGTGCTGGCGAACACGATTCGGTGCTCAAGCCCGCCGCCCAATACGAGTGCCGTCAGCTGCCTCTGATCGCTACTGGCGAGATTGCGTTTGAGCAGTTAGCTTCGCTGATTGACGATAATACGGTGTTGCTAAGTATTATGTACGCTAATAATGAAACCGGTGTGGTGCAGCCCCTAGCACGCATCACTCGCCTAGCACAGCAAATCCGACATGAGCGGCTATTGGTAGGTAATACCCGCCCCCTCTATGTTCATACTGACGCCTGTCAGGCAGCGAATTATCTCGTACTCAACAAAAGCCGCCTCGGCATAGACCTGATGACGTTAAACGGTGGCAAAATATACGGGCCGAAACAAAGCGGTTGTCTTTTCGTAGCCGCCCACGTTAGGTTGCAGCCACAGATATTGGGCGGCGGCCAAGAGCGAGGATTGCGTAGCGGTACCGAAAATGTGGCTAACATAGCAGGGTTCGCCTATGCCTTAGATAAAGCCCAAAAGCTTCGATCCGCAGAAGTTGAGCGTTTAACCAAGCTCAGAGCGTATGCATGTCAACAACTATATGAGAGCGTGCCTGGTATTATTCTGACAGGCTCACTACAGGAACAGACATCCACGAAAGACACAGCAGAAATTATGCGTAAACACCCCACAGCGCTATCTGATTCACAGCCGCATGTCTTGCCGAACTTCGTACACGTACATATTCCTGGACAAGATAACGAACGGCTGATTATGGAGCTGGACGAACAAGGTATTATGGCTGCGGCTGGGTCTGCCTGCAGTGCCAGCAACGACGAGCCATCGCATGTACTTATGGCCATGGGGCTTTCGGAAGCAGATACTCAGTCGAGTTTGCGGGTGACGCTAGGGCGTACAACCACAAAAACCCACATTGATCGTTTGGTGAAGGTATTGTCAACGCTAGTGTCTTAGGTATATACTGCTACCGATACCCTCACACCAATAATAATTATGACTAAAATAAAACAATATCTATCATGGCAACGTGTCCTGGCTGGTGGCGTACTTGTGCTCCTGATTGCGGCTAGCCTCTACTCGCCATTGAAGGCGTAGGCAATTGGTTCTGCTATCGCGCTCATGCTATACTTATACTAGTTCAAAAGGTAAGCGTAGTTTATGTGCAAACAAACATCTCTAAAAGGAGTTTTCTTCGCTGTCCTGTCTATTGGCGCGGTTCTCTTCCTTTTTTCTTCGTCTGCACATGCGGCCTCGTTTACGGTAGCCTCTGGAAATGATGAAAACACCGACAACGTTTCCTGTTCTTTAACTGAAGCCATAGAAAATATCAATGACCAAGCCCAAACTAACCCAGACTGTCCAGCCGGAGACGGCAATGACGATACTATAGAATTGCCAGCCGGGACTATTACCTTAACAGCTAACCTCAACAACATTACTGAATCTGTCAATATAGTGGGGCAAGGCATGGATGAATCCATCATTGATGGCGATGGCCAGTGGACTTCGTTAATCTCCGAATCAGGCAATTTCACAGTGACTGGTCTAACTATTACCGGAATGTCGGACATAGGCGTATTTGCTAGAAATTCCAATGCTGTATTTGAAAATATAGAGGTGGATGGTGATAACTGGGCTATAGCTGATCCAACTAGTTCACTTCCGCTAGGTGTAGCTGTAGGTAACCTTTTCAATGAAAATACTACGGCTAGCCT
>CAZHPF010000069.1:0-4759 GCA_964534095.1 uncultured Candidatus Saccharibacteria bacterium | reverse complement strand
AGCCGCGCCATCAGCACGCCCGAGAGAACAAAAAAGAGATTGACGCCGACAGTGCCCAGATTGATGCCAGGAACAGGGAAAAAGTGCCCTAGCAAGAGAAAGAAAATTGCCAGACCACGCCAGCCGTCGAGATAGTCCAGGTGCGTTGCCGGAGCCATAGAGTTTCCACATTGTAAGGAACTCTATTTTGGTTTATTGGCAATTTTACTGGCGCACGTTACGGCTGGCGCTGGTACCCAAAGACCCTCATGATGCCAAAAGTGCCATTGTGGAGATCCGTGCCGGGGCCGGCGGCGATGAGGCCTCACTATTCGGCGGCGAACTGTACCGTATGTATGCGCGATGGGCTGAAACCCACAACTACAAACTAGAGCTCCTGGGCGAAAGTCCTTCCGAGGCTGGCGGGTTCAAGGAAATCATCTTTGCTGTCCGCGGTGATGAAGCTTACCGTAACCTCAAGTTTGAGGCCGGTGTCCACCGGGTACAACGCGTTCCTGTCACTGAAAGCCAAGGCCGCATCCACACCAGCACCGTCACGGTAGCTGTCATGCCCGAAGCTGAGGAGTCTGATATAGAAATTAACCAAAATGACCTAAAAGTCGATGTTTACCGTAGCGGTGGTCACGGCGGCCAGTCAGTCAACACTACCGACAGCGCTGTGCGTATTACTCACCTGCCCACGGGTCTAGTCGTTACTAATCAAGACGAGAAATCCCAAATCAAAAACAAGCTCAAGGCCTTGAGTGTACTCCGTTCCCGCTTGCTACAAATGAAAATCGACGAAGAGCAAAAGCAGCTCAGCGACGCACGCAAAAAACTCATCGGCTCCGGCGACCGCAGCGAAAAAATCCGTACTTATAACTTCCCGCAAGACCGCATTACCGACCACCGCATTGGCTATAGCCGCTCAAACATTCCTGGCACGTTAGCTGGTGACATAGACGACCTCATAGAAGAGCTCCACAAAGCCGAGCACGAACTACTTAGCCAAAGTTAAGCCCTATAACACACAAAGCACTAGCGATAATCAGCTGAACCGCTGCTTGAGCCATCCGTTGGGTCAACTACAGGCGCTTGTGGTACAGAAAGTTCGGCGGCCGGATCAGTGCTACTTGTTGGCGCTGTATCCACGCCGGCTGGCAATCCGTAGTCAAAGCTAGGATCACTAGCATGAGTTCCCCCATCAACTTCATTAACTGGCAATGAGGCCGGTACAGCTTGCGTGTCTGGAGTTGCTGGTTGATAGTCAGCTGATCCTAGCGATTGAAGTGTTTCTGCTGCTGCGTCCGGCAAGGCGTCTACTTGTTCTTCGGGCATAATATGTTTCCTTTTAATTTGTGTTTTATAGTAACGGTTGCATACTACCTTATTTTGCTTAATCTGTCAAGGTAGTGTCCTCTCTTAGGTTAGTGCTGCTCTCCCGTCAACATGCTACACTACAGGGGTGATTACTATATACACATGGCTAGGTAAGACCGAATCAATACTTAAGGCTCACAAAATAGAAACGCCTCGGCTGGACTGTATAGTACTGCTTGAGGATGCCACAAGAAAAGATCGGGCGTGGCTATTGGCGCATTCTGAACACGTACTCTCGGTCTCAGATGTCAAAAAACTAGATGGTTTTATTGCTCGACGAATTACTCATGAGCCGCTTGCCTATATTCGTGGTAAAACTGAATTTTATGGTCGGGAATTTGACGTAGATAAGCGCGTCCTGGTACCACGACCCGAATCCGAGGCCATGGTTGAGTTACTCACGGAACTCGTCCAAAATGATTTGATCCTGAATCAAGTTCAGGATGGCAGGACACAAAGACCACTGATTGTCATCGATATAGGTACGGGCAGCGGCTGCTTGGCTATTACGGCCAAGCTTGAACTGCCCAAGGCTACTGTAATTGCCACCGACATCAGCAGCCAAGCCCTGTCAGTTGCTCGAAAAAATGCCAACAACCTTGGCGCCTCAATAACATTTGAGTACGCCGACTTGCTACCCACTGCTAACGGCCAACCGCCAACCGTAATCATCGCTAATCTCCCATATGTTCCAATGAATTACCCTGTAAATAAGGCCACGACCCACGAACCAGCCGTTGCCCTGTTCGCCGAAGATAACGGCTTGCGTATATATGCTCAGCTCTTTGGGCAAATCGCCCGCACCTCCTCCGAGCCACGCTTTCTTATTACTGAGAGCTTGCCCGCCCAGCACACCTCACTTACAAAACTAGCGGCTCAACACGGTTTTCATCTGGAAAAAATTCAAGGCTTAGCGCAGTTATTTATCTGTGTAGATTAAGATGCGGGCGATAGTTGTAGCACTACTTCTATGGTGAGCTCTTTGTTATCTCTGACAACGGTTAAGGCTACGACATCGCCTACGGACTTACGGCCAATAAGTGAAGTAAGGCTGTTACGTTCATCTACAGATATGCCATCAACTTTGGTAATGACATCTTTTTCTTTAAGCCCCGCTTTGTCGGCCGGACTTCCCGAGATCACTGAAGCTGCTCCATTTTGTGATGGCAAGATATAAGCGCCCCGCTTTGTCGAAAGACCATATTCGTAGGCCGTATCATCAGTTAACGGCACATATCGCACCCCTAAGTAAGGCCGCTCGACTTTACCTTTTTCTAGCACTGACTTGATAAGGCCATTCACGTCATTGATAGGAATAGCAAATCCAATGTTTTGGGCGCTGCCACCAGCAATTGCCGTATTTATACCAATAACCTCACCATCAATATTAAGGAGCGGGCCGCCGGAATTCCCTTCATTAATGGCCGCATCGGTTTGGAATAAATTCTGCAGGGTTTCAACATCCCCACCAGCGTTACTCCCAGCCTGCAAATCACGGCCAAACCCAGAGATAATCCCGTCAGTCACTGTATTCTGGAACTGTCCGAGGGCATTGCCAATCGCTATCACTTTATCGCCCACCTGCACCTTTGAAGAATCGCCAATACTCGCCTTTTGCAGCTTTTTGCCTTTGGCGTCGCCTATTTTAAGAAAAGCTATATCTAGGGAATCGTTCTCATTTGTCCGCCCGACTACCGTGACGTCAGTCAGCTCAGAACCATCGGACAACGTTATACTTACCGTACGGGTTCCTGCGGGAACGACATGTCGGTTTGTTACCACATACCCATCGTCGCTGATAATAATACCGGTTCCCGCACCCTGTTGCTGGTAGCTGGGGAATGCACGGCTAGCTTGCGTTTGCGCTACGACATTAACGGATACCACACTAGGTGAAACTTTTTGGGCAATGGCGCTGATAAGCTGGCTCTCGCTTTTGGCTTGGGCTTGATCGGCTTTATTGATAGCAGCACCGTTGTTTACTGTCCGCTCGTGGCTTCCTGCTCCGAGATATCCTCCGCCAAATCCCACCGTTGCACAAACTAGCAATAGTAATAATGCATTAGCAGCTCGATGCCGAGGCGTTTGCTTTGTATCAATTTCTTTTTTATTGGGCGGCGTCTTTTGGATCGCCGGCAACGAACTATCCTTTTGCTGCACCACGCCCCCTCCTTTCGCTTTAACCACCCTCTTGTCTCTAAGCTATACTATCTTACTGCCCCAATCAGAGAACACAAATACCACCACAATGACCGCAACCATAATAAGGATAATCTGCCTGCGTAAAAAATCGCTCAGCTTATCTGACTCTTGAAGATAATATAATCCGCCTAGCCCAAAACCTAGGACACTCAGCAGCAAAACCGGCTGGGCAATTGTAGTGTAGTACAACAACCAGTGCACACTTATCCAAACCAAGGCAGCCGAAAAGTACGCCCACACATGGGCATACAGTGGGGCATGTGGCTCGTCAAAATTCGCCAAAAAGTGCCGAGCCGACAGATAGCAGATGATCCAACTTGCAACGACTAAGTTAAACAACGGCGCAGCTGGCCAAGCCACAAGCAAGGCGCCCAGTCCATAGGTTTGAGCAATGGTGGCCTGTGCCGAGACCCCAAAGGTGGCACGACTAGGCTTTACTATGACTTGCCAGAGGATAAGCAACCCCATCCAAAATAACTGCAACCAAGACGAGTGGGTTTGGTTCATAAAAATTATTGACGACAGACTAACTATTACATCAACGGAGTTTGCACGGACAATAGCCGGCCAAAACCGTGGCCGCACTGCAAATATACGCCACTTGCTTATCAGCACTACTGCTACTGCTACCTGGAAAAAACCCGTTCGGACAAGAACATACAGTAAAATTGGCAAAGCAGCGGTCAACAACATATGAAACACATACGCATAGCCTTTTGTTGGCTTCACTTTTGCCCTGATACGGGCAACTGGTTTCGGTTTGTCAACCTCTTGAGAAATAACTTGCAGAGCGTTAGTTTTGTGCTTCATTTTGTCCTACTATTATAACAAAGTCTGATGTTCCGGTATTAATGGCAAGGTCTGGCAAGCTTGTCGTAGCAGTTGTGCCGAGTCGTAACTCCAAGTAACGCTTTGTATATTTTTTCTCGCCGCCTCGCATATCAATCAGCACAGTATGTTGATATGTTTTGGTTGGGGCATCCCCTACTTTTGTAACTCGGTATCCGTACGATTTTAGCTCTTGTGCCCGTTGCGTAGCTAGCCCAGGTACATTTGTGCCGTTTAGTACGATAATCTCGGGATTTTCTTTTTCTATAAACCCATCCTTGAGCTTATTCCTCACAAAGTACTGTATTTTCGAGAAGTTCCCGATACCGGCTTCTGGAATTTGTACCGATTGGCCGTCAATAAACCCGCT
>CAZHPF010000068.1:0-4878 GCA_964534095.1 uncultured Candidatus Saccharibacteria bacterium | reverse complement strand
TATTCAAATCGTTACCTTTTATACCGATAATGGCTTTCATTTTCGCCTTAAGGTTTCGACTAGTAAATTTGTTGCAGGTGGCTTCCATTAAAATTGCTGTGGAATAATTTGCTTGGGTAGTTTTGCTTACCGTTAAATCGCCCACTTCTTTGCAGCTTTCATCTTCTAGGTCTGATTTATTAGAAAACTGTTGTTCGAACTGCTTGTAAAAGGCTTCTTTCTGGCTTGTCGACAAGTCATCGTAATTCCCTCCCAGGTCTTCACTGTAAACAGCTAGAGCCTGGTCAGCATCATCAATACTTTTACCATCTTCGGTAAAAGTGACCCCTTCATCTTCAGATTCTACCTTTGTCCAGGTGTTAGGGCGCTTAAACGACACGTCTTCAACCTCGTCTTCAACCAAATCGCTCACTTTAATATTACTACCCGAGAATAGTGTATCTTTTAACAAAATACCTGCTCCAGACAATACTCCAAGTCCTATTACTACAGCGATAACTATACGAAGCTTGGCAAACTTATTCCCCTTATCCGCACCGCCTGCACTCCCTGCCATAGGCGCAGCTGGCTGAACCTGTACTGCAGGAGGCACATATCCGAGCTGCGAAGAGTCCGCCGGGGGCGACACAGGAGCCACAGGAATTTCTGCCGGGTTTGCCGACGGAGGAGAAGCTGGCAACGCTGCCGAAAGAGGTACAGCCATGTCATTGGCTGGCAACGGAGTAACCACGCCCTCAGCTATCGGAGGCTGTTCAGGCAAAGGTTGAGCCAATGGTTGCGGGTTAGGTGCAGGAGGAGGCGGGGGCGGCGCAAATTGGGTTGCATCAGCCTGGGGCTGAGCAGGCGCAGCGGGCGGTACTACGGAATCATTTTGTGGTTGGTTTTGGTCTGGGGGCATAGCTTTCTCCTAATTGTTACTAGTACTTTAGTATATTCTTAGGATAAGCAAAAGCTTTTTAGGAGTTGCCGGAGCTATGCGCCTACGTCTACCAGCGTGTAGAGCTGTGGATGAGTAGTAATTAAGTTTTCAAAAGCATCAATGAACCGCTCAGTGAGCGACCCCGGTTTTTCACCAAAACGCGTATTGTCAATGCGTGGACACCAAGATATATTTGCCGCCGTTCCACAAAAGAATGCCTCATCGGCGACATACAGTTCACTGCGTCCAACTACTCGCTCCTGCACAGGAAGATCCCATTCTTTCGCCAGTTCAAGAACTGTGCGACGCGTAATTCCTTCCAGAATACTTGAGTCTGTCGACGGCGTGATAAGCACTCCATCGCGTACGATAAACAGGTTCATAACTGCGCCCTCACTGACATTACCATGTTCGTCTAGCATAATGGCGGAATCAAACCCGTTTTGTGTCGCATCATGGATAGCAAGCGCCGAATTAATATAGCCGCCTGTGGCTTTAGTGCGCGGCGGAATAGCATTGTCAGCATTTCGCCTCCAGCTGGAAACTGCTACGCTTGTACCCTTAACTGGGTCAAAGTAGTGCGGCATATCCAGTAAATACACAGCGAAGTCATACTCGCCCATAATGGCAGGGGCAAGCTGCGTATCTGACCGGTAGACCAGTGGTCGGATATAAGTAGTAGCACTGGGCTTGTTACGTTTGATAAGTTCTATGATTTGTTTCTTGGCTTTTTCGGTGTCAAATTCATACGGAAACCGCAGGATACGGCAACTCTTTTTCATGCGCTGCAGATGGTCATCAAGCCGAAAAACTGCTAGCTGGTTGCCAACTTTTGTACCCTTTATCCCTCCATACACGCCAATACCATAATGAAGAGCGTTGGTCATAACAGAGACAGTGGCTTGCTCCGTCGGAACAATCTCTCCTCTTATAAATGCAAATGGATATTCTTTAAAGGCGGCCATAGTTCTTCATTATATCTTACCTTTTACATCTAATTCTTGTGCTAACGCTGCCGCGTCATGCAAAAACTGCTGACGCACTTCCCTTGCAAAAGGATTGCCGCTTTCGATAGTATCAAACAGTTCTTCGCTATGGCGATGTTCCAGCTCAATCAGACTCATCAATCGTTCAAACGAAGGCGTCTTGAGTGTTACGCCTGTAAAGTCAGTATTAAACAGCGCCCTGGCAATAAAGAAGGTTAGAGCATGTACTTTGGCCATTTGTTTGTCGTGTTCTGTGCTCGACAGATGAACTACTGTCAGCCCGCATCCTTTAGCAAACTCCGAAACTACCTGAGCATGATGGGCATCCGACACATCGTCGCACACCGCCAGAGTATGCCCTGAAAACCCATCTTGAACTGTTTGTGGCCCAAACAAAGGATGAGTGGCTACTATCGGGTTCCGAGGCAGCAATTCGGTGATCAATGCAGTCGGCTTCACTTTAACCGAGCACACATCCACGATTACAGCGTCAGGACTAAGCAACGGAGCCATATCTTGTAGTACCTTGCGATAGCTACCTAGCGGTACCGACAACACGATGTAATCACAAGTACATACTTCCTCCAAGGTTGCCTGAAAGTGCTTAGGCACTTTTGCCATGGTACGGTTATACACCTTGACTGAGAACGTATCTCGCAGACTGTCTGCTACCAGTTTCCCGAAGCCGCCAAATCCAATAACACCAACCGTCGTCATTGAAGTTCTCGTGGGTATGACCCAAATATCTTTAGTATAGTCGTTTTGTCTTCGAGCTCTTTCAGTGCTTCTGCCGCATCACGGTCGTCTTTGTGTCCCAGGATATCAATGAAAAACGCGTAGCTGCCTTTCCCGTCCGGCTGCGACACCAGACGCGTCATACTAACATCATACTTATGAAGCACTCCTAGAAGCTCGTGCAATGCACCAGCTTTGTCATGCACGGCACACATAAGCGAGGTTTTGTCATCACCAGACGCAGGCACTTCATCGAGCCCAAACGCAATAAATCGTGTTGTGTTTTCTGCATCGTCATTGATGGCTGTTTCCAGAATATTCATATCATACCGAAGGGCGTTGCGTTCACCCGCAATTGCCGCGTTTGTCTTATCTTTGGCTAGTTCCAACCCCTCTGCGTTACTGGCACATGCAATACGTTCAGCATTCGGTACATTCGTATTGAGCCACTCCCGGCATTGTCCTAGTGCCTGCGGATGACCATAAACTTTTTTGATATCAGCCAACCTATCACCTTTACTCAGAAGAGCATGTTGGATGTGCATGGTATGTTCGGCTATGATAGGGAAAGTGATGTCACGAAGGATTTTATGCGTAGCTACTACCGCACCTTCGGAAGAATTCTCTACAGGGAGCACGCCGACATGTATTTCACCGTTCTGTAGCGCTTGAGCCACCTCGGCCAGAGAACGTTTTGACTTCAGGTTTACCTGGTTGCCAAACATTTCCAGGGCAGCTTGTTCTGAATACGTGCCAATTGGCCCAAGATAGCCAATCTGAAGCTCCAGCTGGACACCGCGCCCGTTATAGACGATTGCTTCAAAAATATCGCGGATAGCTTTATCAGAGAAAGGTCCCTGATTGGCCGCTACCATTTGTTTTACTACCTCTACCTCACGGCCACGCCGTAATGATGTCTGGCCTTCTTTAGTCTGTTTGGCCTCCAGAGAACGTTTTGCCCGTTCGTTTAAAAGCTCCAGAATTTGGTTATCGATAGCATCTAACTCAGCCCTGATATCTACAAGTGATTTTTTCATAATCCTAGTGTAACAGATACGGCGGCCACACAAGCAGTTTCCGCACGTAGCGTAAAGTCGTGAAGCGCAATATGAGGAAGCTGCGCTGCCGCAAGGAATTGCTTTTCCTGATCCGACCAGCCGCCTTCAGGACCCACTAATAGGCCGATTGAGGCCTCAGTTGCCGTTCTAGCATCCTTTGTAGATTGTTCACACACATACAGCCTTGTCTTATCTTTAAGCTGCTTAATTGCTGCCTCCAACCCAATTGGCTCGCGGAGTTTCGGTAGGTCGCTTCGTCCGCACTGCTCCACCGCTTCAGTGACGATACGTCGAGCTCGTTCTATATCAAAGCCTGTTTTTTCTGACCGGTCTGCCAGCAGCGGCACAAAATGACTGACACCAAGCTCCGTACACTTCTGCAATACCCAGTCATTCTTATCTTTCTTCAGCAAGCTCCACAGTAGATATACTTCTCGTTTTGGTAATGTCGGCTTTAATTCTGTTACTAGCTCTAGGCCAGCTTCGTCTTCTGCTAGTTTGATGATTTTATATAGTCGTTCTTCACCTTTACCATCAAACAACACCACCTCTCGACCCACCTCAAACCGCAGGATTCTGCGCCATTGATGCAATATGCTGGCATCATGCAACCACGTCTTGTGCGTCAACTTAACCGAATCCCCAACATAAAACCTATGCAATTTCATATGAGCGTACTATCAATCCAATTACGGAGTTCGGCATTAAGATCATTTGGGGCGATAAAAGTAACCATAGGGACTTCTTCTTTTGTCGTCCTGCAAACGTCTTCTATAACAGCTGTTTTGTGTTTTTCGGTGGTGTATGAAGTAATGGTGATATACCTCATATCTTGTATCTTCCCTTTCCACAAAAACCGGGCAGGAGCGGTGATAAACTGCCCACCTGTTACCAGCTTTTTCTCCAGCAATGAATTCAAAATAACATCTGCTTGCTCTTGATTCTCCGCACTAATCTTTATTTCGTAATATATAGTCATTTATTTTGCCCAATCATCAAACTTTTCGAACATTTTTAACCGACCTTGATCGCCATCGTACTCCGTATTAAGCCAGCTATTGATAATTTCTGCCGGATCTTCGGTCTGCCAGGCACTGAGACATAGCACATTAGCTTTGTCATACTTGCGTGCGTCTTCGGCAGTTTTGGCTGAAGTACAGAGTGATGCTCTTACGCCCTT
>CAZHPF010000067.1:0-5199 GCA_964534095.1 uncultured Candidatus Saccharibacteria bacterium | reverse complement strand
AAGTATTTACTGAAAAAAAGCTCGGCATCCACGATAAACGAGACATCGGCACAAAAATTAGCCTAGAAACCTATATCATGACCTGCCGGGAGAATATGGTACAGACAGGGTCGCTATGGGAAGACACTATTGACCGTATTGGTCGCTGGGTTGATTTTAGGGGCGCCTACAAAACCATGGACAAAGAATTTATGGAATCAGTCTGGTGGGCCTTTAAACAGCTGTATGAAAAAGGAAAAATCTATGAAGGCGAGCGAGTCTTGCTGTACTGTACACGTGATGCCACCCCAATCAGCAAGGCTGAAGTAGCTATGGACAACAGCTACCAAGACGTAACCGACCCCAGCGTGTATGTAAAATTCAAGCTTCGAGGATCAAATACATACCTGTTGGCTTGGACGACCACACCGTGGACCTTGCCTTCCAACAGTGCTATCGCCGTTAATAAGCATATTGAATATGCCGAAGTTGAACTCGATGGGCAAAAGCTAGTTCTAGCTAAAAAACTGCTCGATAAAGCTCTTTCAGACGAAAAGCACCAGGCTCTGCCCTATAAACTGCTGCGCACGTTTAAGGGCAAAGAACTCGTGGGAAAGGGCTACGAACCAATTTTCGACACCTATAAAGACATGGGAGATCAAGCTTTTAAGGTATGGCATGCTGACTTTGTGCATGAAGATGATGGAACCGGTATTGCCCACGAATCGCCCGCTTACGGCGAAGAGGACTACCAGTTAAGCAAAGAACAAGGATTCCCTTGGGTAATGAGTACCGACGAAAATGGCATATATACCGACGGAGAATGGAAAGGGCAACTCGTCTGGGACGTAAACAAAGAAATCGCCAAAACCCTGCACGAACGTGGCATAGTGTTTCGTATAGAGTATATTCGACATAGTTATCCTCATTGTCATCGTTGTGGCACAAAACTGATGTATCGTGCGCACCCCAGCTGGTTCATGGATATTGATGGCCAGCGCGAAGAAATGCTGGAACAAAATAGTACTATCAACTGGTTCCCGGAGCACATCAAGCATGGCCGTTCTGCAAAGACTATTCAATCGGCTCCCGACTGGAATTTAAGCCGTGATCGTTTTTGGGCAACTGCAATGCCGGTTTGGAAAGGTGTTGACAAGAATGGCAAAGAACACATCAAAGTTGTGGGAAGCTATGCCGAGCTAAAGGAACTAAGCGGAGTCGAACTGGAAGATTATCACCGGCCATGGGTGGATGATGTCACATTTGAGACAGACGGGGTTCACTACACGCGGATTGAGAAGGTCATGGACTGCTGGTTCGAAAGCGGCTCTATGCCATTTGCCCAGTTTCACTATCCGTTTGAAAATGCCGAAAAATTTGAGCAGAACTTTCCTGGCGACTTCATCGTAGAATATGTTCCGCAAGTCAGAGCATGGTTTTACTATCTTGAGGCGGTAAATGTAGGATTATTTGGCACAGCTGCATTTAAAAATGCACTCGTGCACGGTACGCTTGCCGGCAACGACGGCCGCAAGATGAGCAAGAGCTTCGGTAATTACACCGATCCGAACGTTCTTATGGATCAATATAGTGCCGATAGTCTTCGTATGCTATTTCTTAGTTCACCCCTGTTAAATGGTGAAGATTTTTCGCTTCAAGACAAAGATGTCAACGATACAGCGCGAAAGCTCAGTATGGTTTGGAACATGTACGATTTCTTTACGATGTACGCCGAAGTCGATGGTTGGGAATGGAATGGCAAGCACGAAGACCCGACTGAGCTATGCAAGAACCCGCTGGATACTTGGATTATCAGTCGTGTACACCAGCTTACTCAAGAAGTGGAAAAACACATGGATGTATATGATATTCCTAATGCCGTAAAACCTATCCTACCTTTCATAGAAGACGCTTCCAACTGGTACGTCCGCCGTTCACGCCGTCGTTTCTGGAAGTCAGACAACGATGAAGATAAAAACGAGGCTTACCGGACGCTTCATTATGTGCTTGTACAGCTGAGCATGGTCTTAGCACCGTTCACACCGTTCTTGGCCGAGGAACTCTACCAGAAACTGACCGGTGGCGAATCAGTCCATTTGCTTGATTGGCCAAAGACCGGCCATATTAATGAGCTTATTGTTCGTGATATGGCCAGTCTGCGGTTTTGTATCACGGCAGGCCTTGCCAAGCGGGCGACTGCAGGGATAAAAGTTCGGCAACCTCTCCAGTCAGTTACTATTCGCAAACCAGCGTCTTTCCCGGACGAATACTTTGATATTCTCAAAGAAGAGCTCAACGTCAAAGAAGTCCTCCGCGATACTAAACAGATGGATCCCGATAAGTCGTTTACCGAAAACCATCTAGAGGATAACTTTGCACAAACTGCGTGGGTTAAGTTAAGCCTGAAGTTAACCCCAGAACTCAAGCGTGAGGGCTTAATGCGTGAAGTAGTTAGGGTAGTGCAGAATGCGCGTAAAGAGGCAGGCCTTAATGTAGATGACAGGATTCAGCTCTCCCTTACAACCACCGGTAAAGACTTACAACGAGCGATTGAAGAACATAAAGAAACCATTACCTCAGAAACTCTTGCCGCAAAATTTGGGAATGTGTTAAATGGTGTTGAGACCAGAGTGACCATTGAAGGGGAAGAGTTAGTTATTACTCTGAAAAAGAACTAGAAGTTAAGGAGCAGTCACATAAATTGACAATATGGCGAATATTGTGCTATAGTATATATGATATCTTTTAGGAATGTCGTAAGATAGAACAGGTATGATTAATTTTCCAAAAAATAAAACCAGCTATAAGATTGCCTTGATTAGTTGTGGCGGGACAATTGCTATGTCCCAGCGTAATGATGGTACTCTTATTCCCGAGCTTAACGCCCGGCAACTCGTAAAATCCTCTCCTATGCTTGCTAACTTCGGGAGCAAACTAAGTATCATAGACTTGTTTAACAAAGACAGCACCAATATTGACCGACATGATTGGCAAGCCCTGGTTAATAAGATTACTGAAGTGTATGCAAAGTACGATGGAATCATCATAACCCATGGCACTGATACTATGGCTAACACTGCCACGGCTGTTTCGCTAGCTTTCGGCAGTGCTCTTTCTATTCCGATTATATTTACCGGTTCCCAGCTGCCGATGATGGTCTCTGGTACGGATGCCCGCGTTAACCTTGAGCGGTCTGCGAAAGTGTTGCTGGAGGCGATGCGCCAACACGTAGCTGAAGTGTTGATTGTTTTTTCAGATAGAGTCTTGCGCGCCTCTCGGGCGCTAAAAACAAGTGAATCACGGTTCGATGCATTTGATTCTCCCGCGTTCCCGCACATCGCAGATATTACTGCTGCCGATGAGATCATTTTTAGTCCTAATACCGTTATTTCATCGAAAACAAAGAGTACAATTACCCCTGTCAATACATTTGACGGCGGTGTTTTTGCTGTTGAAACCGATGCTGACGTAGATCCAGAGCTTATTTTAAATATCAGTATGTCCAAAAAATGCAAAGCTTTGATACTGAAATCCTTAGGTTCGGGTAACGTACCAGCCTCCGGCGACAACTCCTTGTTGCCAGTGATTAAACAAACGCTTGAAGCCGGTAAGCCAGTTATTCTTACTTCTAAATTTGTGGGTGGCAAAACAATCCCAGAGATGTACGAACCTGGCAAGGCAGCCCTGGAGGCAGGAGCTGGTCACGCTGGAAATATGACAGATGTGGCGGCGAAAGTGAAACTAATGTGGCTCATTGGGCGTGGCATAACCAGCCCTGCTGCCGTGAGCAAGGCGATGCTAAAGCCCGTCGTCGGCGAGCTTGATTGAAAAAGCTCCCGCTCCAACCTCCTCGTGTACTAATCGAGCGCTACGCCCCTCTTTACAGGAGTAGAGAATTTTGTTACACTAGGCTTCGACTTGTTTACTAAAGACACCCAGTAAGGATAGAAAAGAAGTATGAAAAAAGCAGTTATTGCAACGGGCGGTAAGCAGTATTTGGTGGCAGAAGGCGAAACTGTTGAGGTTGAGTTGCTAAAATCTGACAAAAAAACTGTCTCTTTCCCCGTGCTCCTAGTGATTGACGGCGAAAAAGCTACGGTTGGTACACCTGAAGTCTCTGGCGTAACAGTGACAGCAGATATCGAAGAAGCTGAGGTTAAGGCAGACAAAGTAATCTCCCTACGTTATAAAGCCAAAAAGCGCGTACATACCATCCATGGCCATCGCCAACGCCACACGCTCCTTCGTATCAAGAAAATCGGCTAGGAGACTCTCTACTTTATTCATGCACGAGCGTGTATAAGTAAGTATTAGCATACTAGTACTATACGGTTAGTTAGGGGATGAGAAAGTGCTTACGTTGCGGTAGTATGCTCAAAGTGTTAGGCTGTAAATAAGAAACGCAAGAGGGCTATAACAAAGATGAGTAATATTATTGCAGTATTAAACCAGAAGGGTGGGGTGGGCAAAACCACCACCACTATCAATCTGGCGGCGTACTTGGCAAAAACCGGTAAACAGGTGTTGATTGTCGATGCTGACCCGCAAGGAAACGCGACGAGCGGACTTGGTTTAGATAAAAATGCTGCCCAGCATACTACCTACGAACTATTATTAGAGCAGGTTGATCTGTCAGGGGCGAACCAAGAAACTAGCGTGGCAGGGATCACTATTGTGCCGGCTAACAGTAATTTAGCCGTGGCCGAAACGGAGTTGGCAAATGCGGCTGCACGAGAACAACGATTGGCGCGTGCCTTACGCAGTAGTACACACGACTACGTGCTTATCGATTGCCCACCGGCGTTAGGGCTGCTCACCATTAACTCTCTAGTGGCTGCAGACCGCCTGTTGATCCCGGTACAAGCCGAATATTATGCTATGGAAGGGCTAGGCCAGTTACTAGAGGTGTTTCGACGCGTAAAGCAATCCCTTAACCCGAAGCTTAGTCTGCTTGGCATCGTGGCAACGATGTACGATAGTCGTACAACCCTTGGCGAACAGGTAGTAGCCCAGCTACAGAAACACTTTGGGGATCTGGTATTTAAGACAGTTATCCCGCGTAACGTACGTTTGGCAGAAGCCCCCAGCTACGGTAAACCAATATCCGAGCACGATAAGTGGTCGAAAGGCGCGCGTGCATATAAACAACTAGCAAAGGAGGTGGCTGAACGTGTCTAAAGATACTCATTTGGGAAAGGGGCTTGAGGGTCTGTTGCCTAC
>CAZHPF010000066.1:0-5305 GCA_964534095.1 uncultured Candidatus Saccharibacteria bacterium | reverse complement strand
TACCAGCTTGGCACACCGCGAAGCTTTTTATGAAGACCTGGGCGATACTCTCCGCCACAATGTTCGTCGCGACAGAGACGCTGCCGAGCCACGCTTTATGCGTACTCGTCTTTTCCATAAAGAACGCCAAGCTGACGGCACACCTCTCGACAAACATGAACGTCGCTCTCGCCGTATCGAGGACGCTACCACTGGCGTAGAGTGGTTAGCGCGCGTCAGAGGTAGCTGGCATAACAACCGTTATGAGTATGGCCGCGATGTCGCCGATGATTTTGATATCACCGAGACACCATCAGCCCTAAACGGTGGTACTATTAAGCGCCTGAATCAGGTTATTAACCGCCGCAATAAAGTTGAAAAACTAGCTGATCGTTACAAAGATCACCAAAGAGTCACACACAAGCGAAGCGGAAGTAACGGCCGTGGCGGAGTTCGGCATAAATTGATACACAAGCGCCTTGACACAGATCAAAGGCACTTGGCAGTTGCACGACGAACCCACGAATTTATTACCAACATAGAGGCTCAGCGCAACGCTCCATCAGAATAATATGACCCGACTCCTGGAATAAAGTTTACGTAACCGCCACCTAAACGGTACAATATAGCTTATGGCAACCTATACCGTAATTCAGGATATTGAGGCCGAGGACAAGCTGCTGGGGCCGCTCAGTTTGCGGCAGTTCATTTATGTCATCATTGTATTTGCAATCGGCTTTATTGCTTTTATGGTTGCTAAGTTAAACATTCTACTGGCCATACCGTTTTTGATACCAATGGGCTTCTTTGGGTTGCTGGCCGCTCCGTTTGGTCGCGACCAATCCAGCGAAGTGTGGCTGCTGGCCAAGATCAGGTTTATGTTCAAGCCGCGTCGGCGTATATGGGATCAATCAGGGCTTAAAGAACTGGTGACGATTACCGTGCCGAAGCAGATAGAAAGACACTTGACTGATGGGCTTGACCAAACCCAAGTCAAAAGCCGACTATCTGCGCTTGCCAGCACCCTGGATAGTCGCGGATGGGCTATTAAGAATGTTGCGGCCAATACATTTGCACTACCCGCTTATGCGTTGTCTGGGAATACTGGCACATCAGATAGGTTAGTAGATGCTGCGACAATACCACAGGCAGTTCCTAACTATGATGTTGCGGCCTCGGATGACATACTGGATGAACAAAATAATCCGACTGCCCAAAAGCTTGACTCACTCATTACTCAATCAGAGCAAGCACGTCGTCAAAACCTGATTGCTACCATGCGATCAGGTGCGCCGTCCACACAAACTGCTACAAACCCATTACCGTCTGTTCTACAAACACCTGCGCCCCCTATACCTAACCCACAACTGACCCCAGCCACGGTTGCCGCCACACCAGTACCGGCAGCTTCGCCCTCCTCGCCAGAGGAACAGCAATTACTGGAGCAGATACACAAAGATAAGGCCGCAGCCCAAGCAGCGACAAGTCATATAAAACGGGTACCGACCGCAGAAGAACTTGCCGCCGCCGAGGCAGCCTTAGCTAAAACTACTGCCCGAAGTGAAGAATTAAATAGACTTGCCACCAACGACGACCTGAATGTAGCTACCATCGCACGGCAAGCCCATAAAGACACCGACGCGCCACAAATACTAGATGACGGTGAAGTAATCATATCGCTTCACTGACAGAGACTGCTTGCGATTATGAACTACCAAGCGGGCATTATTATCTGTTATACTAATGCTTGTAGACGACAAGGGTCGTCATGCCTTTTGGTGGGTAACAATTATAGCTATGAATCCAAATACCAACACACAGCCACAGCCAAGCCAACAACCGCAGCCAATAGGTTACGGCCAACCGCCTATATATGCACAGCCGGGCGGTGTAATGCCACAGCCAACACAGCAGTCTGCGGTTAACGGTGCTATGCCTGCCCACCCGGGAGCACCAACCGGGCTACCACCAGTTAAAAGTAACCCCAATAGTACACAAAATACCCTGCAGATTGCCGAAATTCGTGATGGCATTGTCATTATGAGCGACGGCAGCTTCCGTAGCGTTGTCATGGTTAAATCTATTAACTTTGATCTCATGAGCGCCGAGGAGCGCGAAGCCGTAGAATACAGTTATCAGGGGTTTTTGAACTCTCTTTATTTTCCTATCCAGATATTTATTCGTTCCCAGAAAGTCGATCTAGGGCCTTATATTGAACGTCTGGACAAAATCCGTTCAGAACACGACAATATGCTGCTTGCGATTATGATGGAGGATTACATCGGGTTTATTACCGACCTGAGCCAACAAACAAACATCATGGATAAGAAATTTTACGTGGTTATACCATATTTTCCTACCACCAACATAACTAAAGCCCTTACCCAAAGTAAGAACTTCTTCAGTGGGCTGACAGATATGTTTGGTAACAAGGAGCAGCATGTCCGTATCAACGAGGCCGACCTAAACAAAGCTAAAGACGAGCTTCGTAACCGTGTTCAGGCGCTACTTGGAGGGCTACAGCAGTGCAGCATCCAGGGGCTGCCGCTTGACACACAGGAGCTAATCGAACTCTATTATGATACCTACAACCCCGATACTGCCACCCGTCAACAGCTCAAAAACTTTGATGATTTAACAGCACCTGTCATCGAAAAAGGTATAGGGACAGCTAACCAGCCCCAACTTGATAAGGAGCTGCAGTAATGGCTCTTGGTAAAAAACCGCCACCGCTTGATCCTGTTGCGCTAGCCCAAGCCCAGCGAACCAGGGAACAACAAGAAGTCCAGGCCGCCTTTCAAAAGGGTATCACCGCCCTTCGTGACTTTATTGCACCAAGCTCGTTGGAGTTCAGCCCCAGCCACTTTCAGATCGGTACACGTCTGGCTCGTACCTACTATGTCTATGGATTTCCGCGCCAAGTCTTTACTGGATGGCTCAGCAGCATGGTAAACATGGACGAAATTTTGGATCTGTCGATGTTCATTTATCCAGTAGAAAGTCAGGTTGTGCTGGAAAACTTGCGCAAAAAAGTTTCCCAGATGGAAGCAGGTATCCAGATTGATGCCGAAAAAGGTCGGGTACGCGATCCGGGCAAGCAAGCGGCTATTCAAGACGCCGAAGAAATGCGCGATAAACTCCAGGTAGGCGAAGAGAGATTTTTCAGGTTTGGCCTATATTTTACGATTTATGCATCTTCACTGGATGAACTGGAATTTGTGGCGCACAAGGTAGAGTCTATCCTCGGTCAGCAGCTGGTCTACAGCAAGCCCGCTACCAGCCAGCAAGAGCAGGGGCTTAACAGTACCGTGCCGCAACTGACCGATCAACTGGCGATCAAACGCAATTTTTCTACCGGCGCACTCAGCACGACCTTTCCGTTTACCTCAGCCGACCTTACCCAAGACAACGGTATTCTGTATGGCATCAATATGCATAATTCCGGCCTGGTGATTTTTGACCGGTTCAGCCTGGAAAATGGCAATGCCGTAGTATTTGCAAAATCCGGCGCCGGTAAATCATTCACCGTCAAACTTGAGGCACTGCGCAGCATGATGTACGGCACAGAAATATTCATCATCGACCCAGAGAACGAATACCAGCGGATGGCAGAGGCCGTCGGCGGGGCATACGTTCGACTCAGTCTCTCGTCGCCCACTAGGATCAATCCGTTTGACCTGCCAAAGGTTGTCGATAGCGAGGAAGCCGACAATGCACTGCGCAGCAACCTCATTACGTTGCATGGGCTGCTTCGACTTATGATGGGTGGCGCTCAAAGCCAGATGCAAAGCAGCGGAGGTGCTATCGCAATGCCCGCGCTTGCACCGAGCGAAGAAGCCGATTTGGATGCAGCGCTAATTGAAACTTACGCCAAAGCCGGTATCACTAATGACCCACTTACGCATAACTCCCAACCGCCAACTATCGCTGATTTATACGATACACTGCTCCATATGGGTGGTACCGGGCCACAACTGGCTCAGCGCCTTCGCAAATATACTACCGGAACGTTCGCAGGAATTTTCTCGCAACAAAGTAACATCAATATCGACAACCCTATGGTGGTGTTTAATGTGCGTGACCTGGAGGATGAACTCCGGCCGGTGGCTATGTATATTGTCCTTAACTACATCTGGAACAAGACCAAGAGCGACCAAAAAAAACGCATCTTGATTGTAGATGAGGCTTGGCAGCTCATGAAGTACGAAGATTCAGCTAGCTTTTTGTTTTCGCTCGCAAAGCGAGCCCGCAAATACAATCTTGGCATTACCACTATCACTCAAGATGTCGAGGATTTTATGGGCAGCCGCATGGGGCGGGCAATCGTCGCTAACGCCAGCATGCAGATTTTACTCAAACAGTCGACATCGGCCGTGGATGTACTGAGCGGCGTGTTTAAGCTTACAAGCGAGGAGAAAAAACGTTTATCTCAGTTCCCAGTTGGCCAGGGTCTGTTTTTTGCCGGACAAAGCCATGTGCATATACAAATTACCGCCAGCCCTACCGAAACTGGCCTTATCACCACTAACCCCGACCAGCTACAGACAATGGGACAAGTAGACTTTACTCAACCTCAGGGAACCATTGACTTACAAAACCGTTTAATGCCAGGACTATAGCATGGGAACATTGCTTGACAATAGGCCAGGACATCAGTACGACGATGAAATGGACTGGTATAACCCTAATGACGACGAGCTTAAGGCTGCTTTCGAGGCACCAAGTGCTACTGATGAAGACTTGCCAGAGGGTCACCCTGACCGTAAAAAATCCCTGTCTGACTCTGAGTTATCAAAAGCCGAGGCAGGAAGTGATAATAAAAAGGATACCGCATCTGAGGAAGAAAAAGACGGCCTATATTCTAAACATGATGAAGACCGCCCAAGCGGATTTCATCTTAGCCGCAACCAGGGTATTGCCGGCGGAATCGTAGGCCTTCTTATCGCTGGCACGCTGGGCACTATTACGGTGACCTCTGGACCGCTTAAACTCCTTCATTTCGGGCAAATGCTTAAAAACTTTCATTTTTCCAGCCAAGAAGATGCCGGTAGTGACCGTATGTCCAAAATTGCGCGGTATATCCGCAACCGTAACACTCCGGAGCGATCACGCCTCAACCGCCTGGGAAATACCTATGCTGATCGAATTGAACGCCGTCTGAATAAGTCAGGGATAGAAACCGGCTATACCAATCGTTACGGATACTTCGACGGATACGTCATAGACCCTCTAAATGTGCCGGAAAACTCCGAACTAGGCGAGCTATTCAACCAAGAGCACGGCACTCGCGACCAAACGCAAATAATTGAAAATACCAAAAATTCCT
>CAZHPF010000065.1:0-5571 GCA_964534095.1 uncultured Candidatus Saccharibacteria bacterium | reverse complement strand
CATGCCGAAGTAGCTCAGTTGGTAGAGCGGCGCTTTCGTAAAGCGTAGGTCGTGAGTTCGAATCTCATCTTCGGCTCCACGTCGTATTCAGCTACAGCATTACCTCTTGTTTGACAATCGAGTGGTCAAACAAGAGGTAATGCCTCGCGCTGATGCTCCTTTACCCCATAAAACTATCGTTTCATGGGGACCCCTTTTAAATCTGCTGAAGAGGGAAGTAGCGGGCTTGCTCGCCGAAGCTTCAGCGCATGCGGGTGTCGTATAACGGCCATTATGTAGCCTTCCCAAGGCTGAGACGAGGGTTCGACTCCCTCCACCCGCACCAAGCAAGTAGGACTAATAATTAAAATCGCGTTATACTAATACAAATGGCCACACCAAAACGTTACACCCATGACCGAACGGTACTTCTCCTGCTGACCGTTAATATCTTTTTAACACTTCTCATAACACTCTTAGTTATGTTGGCTTTGACCGGAAGTGCTGACAAAGTCCTAACAATTGAACACCGGCCGAGTCTCGGCCTCGGTGCAAATACGGTAGGGACAACGTTTGATATGGCGAGCTTGGTAGTATTTCCGCTACTTGTCTTGAGTGTTAACACAATCCTGAGTGTCAAAGTGTATCCTATTCGTCGGCATTTTGGGATTGTTATCTTGGGTATGGCAACAATGCTTATTAGTTTATCGGGTATTGTAAACTACTATTTACTGCAATCATGACAGATTTTGAAATCCCTTACGAGCAAGACCGGGGCAGGCGCTACCGTTTTTTTGAAATGTTGCCAGGGCTTATCACCTGGAGTTTACTGATCTTACCGTTTGTATTGAGCCAAGTAAGCCCTCATCTATGTGTTATTTTCATTATCGGATATCTATTGTTGTGGTTTATTAAAGCGATTGGATTAAATATCCGAGCTATACAGGGTTATAAAATGATTACCCAGCACCAGAAACTACCCTGGGAACGGATGCTGGACGAATTGAAATCCGGAAAAGCCAAACGAGACAAATATACGCCAAACTGGCATTACGATAATATTGAACGCCTAAAGGACTCTCCTGCTGCGGTGGCTGCCGATGATATCCGGCATATCATCATCATTGCCGCCTATAATGAAAGCAGGGAAGTACTGGAGCCTACGGTTCAGTCTGTGATTGACTCCGATTACGATATGTCGCGAGTTATCTTGGTTTTGGCATACGAAGGCAGAGACGGGGCGCAATCAAAAACGGCGTGTAAAGCCTTGGTGAAGGCTTACGGCAAAAAATTTATGCACACTATGTCGGTAGAACACCCCTTTAATCCAAAAGAGGTACGAGGCAAGGGGGGGAATATTACCTATGCGGCTCGTAAGGTAGAAAAATATATCAAAAAACAAGGTATTGATCCGCTGCATGTCGTGGTAACGACGCTTGACTCAGACAATCGTCCCCACAAACACTACCTGAGCGCCCTTTCCTATATGTATGCGGCCACCACTAATCCGCTCTATGTGTCCTACCAGCCAGTACCTATCTATAATAATAATATCTGGGATGCTCCAGCTCCTATGCGCGTAATTGCAACCGGTAACTCGTTTTGGAACGTCGTGCTGAGCATGCGACATCATATGATCCGTAACTTTTCATCGCACGCGCAAAGTCTGGAGGCCTTAATACAAACTGACTACTGGAGCACCCGAACCATTGTTGAGGATGGGCACCAATTCTGGCGCTCCTATTTTGCGTTTGAGGGCAAACACGAGGTATATCCACTCTATGTGCCAATCTATCAAGATGCGGTGTTGTCGGACACCTTGCGCAAGACGCTCAAAGCCCAGTTTGTCCAGCTACGCCGCTGGGCATGGGGGGCATCTGATGTAGCGTATGTTGCTGAAAAAGGCTTTTTTACTCAAAACAAAGTCTCGAAATTTGATTTGATTGCTAAATTTGGCCGCTTGTTGGAAGGACACGTGACATGGGCTGTCGCTCCGCTCATCTTGGCATTCTCAGCGTTTATACCGGCGCTGTTCAACCCTAAGGATTTTGCCGCTAACCAGTTACCTCTCATCGCAAGTCGTATTCAGACGTTGGCTCTTGTCGGTATCTTTGTCACGCTGTTCCTGAGCGTTAAGATGTTGCCTGCAAAGCCTCTACGGTATAAGCGCCGGCGCAACCTCTGGATGATTGCCCAGTGGGTGATGCTTCCTGTCACTACTATTGTTTATAATTCTTTCTCAGCGTTATATTCGCAGACTCGACTTATGTTTGGCTGGTACATGGATAAATTCGATGTTACTGATAAAGCCGTCGTTACCACTGATAATAAAAAAGTCCTCTAGGTTTAACCCTCGTTAGATCAGGGTAGGTGAAAGGCTTTGTAGTGTACTGCAGCTGCAGAGTCAAATCGGCGAAGTACCTCGTGTGCGGTGGTGGCAATAGTAGTAGAGGTAATGGTTGCGACGTGAATAGCGGTAAGTTTGCCAACGATTGTTACAGTGAGTGCCGTAGCGTCCGTTTGAGCCGTGTTACGGTGTCGAAGTGCGTCGTAGACGCTTAACAGAAGTTTATCGCGCTCAAAGGGCTCATATGAGCCCGATGGAGTACCTACGACAATACTCTTGGTAAAGTCGACAGTCTCCTCGGTGGTAAACACACTAGCACACCCCCTACACTGTCGGCGACGCCATACTTGGTTAGACCGCTTCTGGTGTCGGCTGTTAATAACCTGGGTACCTGAAGCACAATATATACAAACCATGTCAATATATTGACATAGCGCTATTAAAAACGCTAGTGGAAAACTAACGAAAACTGTGGGAAATAAAAACCCCAGACCAATATCGGTCTGGGGAATCTCACACTAGCTATCTGTTACTTTGTAACAAGATCAACTGGCGTGCGTCGTATACGACTGCTGAGGGGCTTAAATGTTTTGAGTTCTTCATAGAATAGCTCAAAACTTTCTAGTGTCCCTTTGTTAACGGTACTCAAACTATGAGCGCCTCCCATTTAACCTGTCGGAGTATACGCAACCAAGGCCTCTATGTCAATACTACGACATAGCACAAGCGGTTTGTCCATACGTTACCTTCGCAGGAACGACAAGAGGAGGTATAATCTATAGCCATGTTTAAGACAAAGAAGAGAGTTGGCGAATTTGCTCGCGCCGGTGTACTACATACGCGCGCCGGTATAGTATTGACACCGACCTTTATGCCCGATGGCACACGCGGTGCTGTCAAGTCTATGACGCCTGAAATGGTTGTATCTACAGGAGTGCAAGCCGTGCTGGCCAATACTTACCACTTACACATGCAGCCAGGAGAGGACGTCATTTCTGGTTTGGGCGGGCTCCATAGCTTTACCCAACAATCGCTTCCAATACTTACTGACTCGGGTGGGTTTCAGGTGTTTTCACTCAGCCATATTAACAAAATTACCGAAGAAGGGGTGACGTTCAAAGATCCTCGCTCCGGTGATATTGTGTTTCTGTCTCCTGAGAAATCAATACAAATACAGCTTACACTGGGAGCCGATATGATTGTAGCGTTTGATGATGTTGTGTCGCTAGCTGACGTGAGTCGCGGTCGAACGCGCGAAGCCTTTGAACGAACGCATCGGTGGCTCGAAAGAAGTATCGCCGAGTATAACCGCCTAAGTAAAGGCATGAAACCAGCCGAAAAACCACTGTTATTTGGAGTAGTGCAGGGCGGCTTGGATAAAACATTGCGTCAAAAAAGCCTGGAAATAGTACAGCACTCATCAGTTGACGGTATTGCTATTGGAGGCTTATCTGTAGGGGAGTCTACACAAGAAATGCATGAAATGCTGGAGTTTTTAGCGCCACTATATGATAGCTCACCGCGGCCACGTTTTCTGTTAGGAGTAGGTGATCCGCGAGATGTGCGAAAAGCCATTGAGTGCGGAATTGATATGCTTGACTGCGTGCTCCCTACGCGAAATGCCCGGCACGGAAGTGTGTGGGCAGCAGGAGACAAAAAACTTAACCTGAAGTCTGAAATATTTGCGGCAGACGCCTCTGTTATTGACGAAACGTGCGACTGCTATACCTGCTCAAATGGTTTTTCTCGTGGATTTTTACGGCATCAATTCAAGGTTGGTGAACCGCTTGCGGGCACATTGGCGTCGATGCATAACGTCCGCTACCTTATGCGTATCTGCGAAAGCTATCAAAAGAAATAAGGCCAGGTGTTTTCACCTAAAGGTGTTCAATGAGTCGGTGAAGTTCTTCCCAGTGCCGTTCAATAAGCCGGATCGTGTCTTTGCCGTGGTTGAGAGAGCGTATGGCTTCGTGAGGCTCTGATTTTTCGATATAGTGACGGGCATCTTCGGCATAGTGATGAAGCTTTTCGCTTTCTCGACGTATTTCTTCTAGGAGGGTATGGGCGGCATGACTCATGTAATAAACTCCTTAAATATAGTGTGGTGGGCGGTATAGGATTCGAACCTATCACCTCGACAACGTCAATGTCGCGCTCTAGCCAAATGAGCTAACCGCCCGCTCTAACAGATACCAGCATATCCAAAACCGAAGTAAATGTAAAGTAATGTCATATATGGTATAAGCATAACCTTTCCACACAACAGGTGTTATTATAACAACAATAAAGTACTAGCACTATGTGGCTAGCATGGTATGCTCTATAGGCTATCTTGTTTATTGACGGCAAGGTTCGAAAGGCAAGGCGAGGTTTTGCCGAGGTGTTTTATAAGCCCAGGTGGGCAGGCTCAAGTGTCATTGCGAGATCACTTGAGCCTTTTTCTTTGAGAAATGTCTATGGTATAGTACAGATGAGCAAAGAAGTGGACTCACCACCCATAGAGCTTCGTAGGCACGGTAGCGGACAGACGATATTGCAGGCTACAAGAGTAAATGCCAAGGTGGAACCTCCGCTGTTCTGCGGACCAAGGCACGCCAGTAGATGAACTAAGCATCTTACAGCGTGTTTTTATATTATAGAACCAGAAAGGCAGTATATGGCAGAGCAACAAGACCAACTTCATGCAATGCGCCACAGTTTAGCGCATATCATGGCGACTGCCGTGACGACTTTGTGGCCAGAGGCAAGGCTAGGCGTGGGTCCGGTAGTAGAAAACGGCTTTTATTATGATATTGATATCCCTAAGGTAACCATATCAAGCGATGACTTCAAGCAGATTGAAGAGCACATGCGCAAGGTAATTAACCAAAACCAGGCGTTTGAAAAGTCTGAAAAGTCTATTGATGATGCTCTTGCATGGGCAAAACAGGCCAAGCAGTCCTACAAAGAAGAACTCCTTAACGACTTAAAACGCTCCGGTACCACTGTAGCCAAAGACCTTGATATTGATGAGTTGGGCACTATTACGGAGGGTGAGACGGCGGTTGAGAGTGTATCTTTTTATACGAATGGTGATTTTACTGACTTATGTCGCGGGCCGCATGTTGGATCTACCGGCAAAGTCGGTGCTTTCAAACTCATGCGGGTAGCTGGTGCCTATTGGCGCGGCAAAGAGGGCAACCCTCAGATGCAACGGCTCTATGGTGTAGCCTTTGTTACCAAAGAAGAGTTAAACAATTATCTGC
>CAZHPF010000064.1:0-5621 GCA_964534095.1 uncultured Candidatus Saccharibacteria bacterium | reverse complement strand
AGTCGAGGCCGTCGGGGTTGGAGTTGGCCAGGTACGACACCGCGCCCGCGAGCATGGTTTTATGAAACGAATGGCGACCAAAGCTGGCCGCAATGTATTAGCGCGCCGCCGGGCAAAAGGTCGCGCCCGCCTCACCGCCTAAACAAACAGTGACGCTCCACTGTGTTCTCCTTTCTCAAAAGAACAGGTTTATGCTGCTGTCAACAAATGGTAAAATAGTACACAGAAAGCGAGGTCCGTATGTTTATAGCCTCATGGTTTGAGGTCTTGGTGGCACAACCAATTTTTAACCTCCTAGTGTTCATTTATGGCATCATCCCCGGCCATAACTTTGGTCTGGCGATTATTTTGTTTACGGTGCTTGTCCGCCTTTTGATGTGGCCGATGGTGCGAAAGCAGCTACATCAGACAAAAATTATGCGCGAGTTACAGCCTGACCTTAAACGTATCAAAAAGGCCGCCGCCGGCGACCGGCAAAAAGAAGGCCTTATGATGCAAGAGTTATACAAAGAGCGGGGCATCAATCCGTTCAGCTCCATCGGTATGCTTATTATTCAGATTATTATCTTGCTAGGGTTATATTCCGGGCTCAGGAAAGTAGTTACCGATCCGAGTGCCATTCTTAGCAATACGTATTCCTGGCTGCAAAACCTCAGCTGGCTGCAAACACTCTCAACTGATATATCCAAGTTCGACGCCTCGCTGCTTGGCGTAGTTGACCTAAGCAGGGCAGCGCTGAACACCGGCGGCGGTATTTATTGGCCAGCAATGTTTCTGGTGATTGCCAGCGCGATTACCCAATATTTTCAGAGCGGCCAGCTTATGCCTAAGCCCAAAGACGGCAAACGGTTGCGTGATATCCTGCGCGATGCAAACACCGGCAAAAAGGCCGAAACGAGCGAAGTCAATGCCGCCGTTATGAGTGGTACCCGTTACTTCCTCCCGTTCATGATCTTTATTTTTACTGTCAATATTGCCTCAGCACTGTCGCTCTATTGGTTTGTCGGCGGGCTGGTAGCTTATTGGCAGCAAGCAAAGGTACTTAGTAGCGACGAACAAGAGATGGAAGTTATTGCCGATAAATCTGCCAATACTTCAAAGGCCTCTGCGCAAAGAGAACGCGCGGCCGTCGAAGCCGAAGTTGTCACCAAACCAAAACCAAAAGCCAAAAAATCCTCCAAGAAAAAGTCTAATAAAAGGAGGAAGTAAATGGCAGATAGCGCAACCCACAACCCATCAGTTGATGAGGCGATTTTATACGCCAAAAAATACCTTGAGGACATACTGTCGTTTTTTGGCCTCAACATTGATATCTATGCCACCAGCGAAGACAACGAAGTCGTAGAGCTACATGTGCCGAGTACACACATGAATGGCTTTTTAATTGGCCACAACGGGGACACCATGCGCGCCTTGCAGTTTCTGACCAGCAGCGCCCTTAAAAACAACAACTTTGCCCATAACCGTGTCAATGTAGATATTGCCGATTATAAAAAACAGCGCGCCGACCAACTTGTAGAGCGGGCAGAAGCCTGGTTTGTTAAGGCCAAAGAATCGGGTGAGCCAATGCACCTGAAGCCGATGAACGCGGCAGAACGGCGGATTATCCACAAGGCAGCCTCCGAGAACAGCATCGAAACCGAATCAGTCGGTGAAGGTGTCGAGCGCCACATCGTCCTTAAGCCGAGTGCTGAGCAGTAGCATAAACCTCAGAGTTAACTCTGAGGTTTTAAAAAGTGTTCGCTATATATCATCCCCTAAGTAAGTACTCTACTCATCCGTGTCATCCTGAATTTATTTCAGGATCCAATCAATAAAACTGGATTCCGGATCAAGTCCGGAATGACAAAGGAAGGAGATACTTGCTTCGGAGAGAGAGGAATGTATTACTTGCTTGCTTTCATCATGACATCATACATTTCTTTGGTCATAGCTTCCCATGAGTAGCGGCCAAGACGTTTTTTGCCTGCAGCCGTCAGTTTGTTGGCCAACCGTTTATCGCTGATAACTTCTTGGATTTTAGCCGCCATATCGGTGGTATCAAGCGGGTTGAAATAATACGCACCATCGCCATAGATTTCCGGCAAGCACGTTGTATTACTGCTGGTCACCGGACAGCCGTGTGCCATCGCCTCTAACCCTGGCAATCCAAAGCCTTCACTCAGGCTTGGCAATGTATAGCATGCAGCATGTTCGTACAGCCACTTTAGTTCAGGAGCCGTTACAAACCCCGGCATAATAATACCGTCCCGCGCAGAACTGGCATCAATTTGTTTCTGAAGCTGCGAAAAAAAGTACTCAAGCTTTCCGGCGAGCACTAGCCGAAGCCTAGGATTAGTGGCGTATAAACTCTCAAATGCCTCTACCAGTCGCTCAATGTTTTTGTGCGGCAGGGGACTGCCGACGTGCAGTATAAACGGCTCAGCAATACCAGTGATAGCACTGGCTTTTGCTTCAATCGGCGGTTCGCTGGCTTCGTAGATTCTGGTTATCTTACTGGCCGTAAATGTATGGAAGCGAGCCAGTCCCTTTTTCACGTAATCTGACGGCACAATAATGCGCTTTGCCCGACGATGCGCTGACCGCATCAACAGCCGATACCCTATCATGCGCAACTGGTGGAGCCACAACGGTAATCGCCCGGCACGAACAAATTCATACATCGTCAGGTCATGCGTTAGCGTGATTTGTTTGCCAAAATATCCCAATGGCTGTTGGCCTGTCAGGGTAAAAAACACCAAGTCGGGCTTTAGCTTGTATAGCTGGGCTGCGTACAACAGTTGATTGAGCGGGTTAAACGAAAACATCGGGAAGCGTGTGGTTACCACGTGTATGTTTTTGGCCGATGTCGACCAGGTGTCGTCTGGTGTTAAGACAATGGTATACTCGTTGGTCACGTCGAGTGTTGGTAAATACTCTAGCAATCGGTCAACGGGTCGGCCGGTACTCGCTGGCCTGATGCGGGCATCAATTACAATTCGTTTTGTCATCAGGTACAATTATACCAATGCATCGAGCAACACGACTGAGTTTATGGATTTTTGTAGGATTACTAGCGTATGCACCGCTGCATATTTTGCTGTCAACGTGGTTTGGCAGTGCGTTTGGCGTGTTACCGCTCGCTAAAGTGGCCAAAGATATTGTGATGGTTTGGGGTGCCGGTATTGCCCTGGGGGCATACCTTACCAAATATGGTACACGTACGGCCTATAAAGACAGGTTGCTGCAGTTAATCGCGCTCTACGCACTGCTCACGGTCATATTAGCGCTAGCCCGACCGACCGACCAAGAGGCCGAAATCGTTGGGATCGTGTTTAATCTGCGGTTTTTGGTATTTTTTGTCTACGGGCTGCTCCTTACTAAGCTGGTAGACATACGGGGACTGCGCCAGAAATCGCTTGTCGCTGTCTTGGCAAGCGCCCTGATAGTGCTGGTATTCGGCGTACTGCAGTACACCACGCTTCCTAACAATGCGCTGACGCATGCGGGATATAGCCGGCAAAACGGCGTGCTACCAGCCTTTTTCATAGATGATAAGCCGGATCTGGAACGTATTATGTCTACCCAGCGCGATCCTAATTCGTTTGGGTCGTATGTGCTCATTATTATTGGGTTGGCTGGGGCATTGTGGGCTCGCGGCAAACGGTTTCGTTCCTTGAGTCGGGGGTTTTTACTCCTGAGTGCGCTTTGTTTATGGTTTAGCTTCTCGAGAAGTGCCTGGATTGGTGGTCTGCTTACCGCTGTCGTGCTTGTGCTACTGCAACCCAACCACCGTGCGCGCCTGAAAGCACATAAAAAACAATTGTTAGGAGCAGGCATCGTGGTAATGATAGTAGCGATAACCGGTCTGGTGGCAGCCCGCAATACCTATCTGGTGCAAAACGTTATCCTGCATGCCGATAGCAGCACGGTACTGGAAGACCCAAACCAGCTGCGGCTACGTTTTTTCCGTGAATCAGTCGAGGAAATAGGGGGTAACCCGCTCGGATCGGGTCCAGGTACAGCCGGCCTAGCTTCTATCCGTAACACCATACAAGGTGTGCAGTTAAACGAAAACTATTATCTCCAGATTGCTGCCGAAATAGGGGTCGTAGGTCTGGTACTCTTCCTGTCGATCCTGGGTATGCTGGCGTGGCGGCTCTGGCAGCGTGCCACATCCGACTGGCTGGCAATCGGGTTGTTGGCAAGCATGATAGGCCTTTTGTTTACGAATGCGCTTGTTCATATCTGGTCAACCGAAGCTGTGGCCTATACCTGGTGGGGCTTGGCTGCCCTAGCGATGCCGGGCTCCTGGCACGTGGCGCCAAAACCAGCTATACTAAAACGAACCAAAAAGTGAAGGAGAGGTATGGCAAAAACAGCACTTATCACAGGAGTTAACGGACAGGATGGCGGCCACCTGGCTGCGCTACTCCACGGTAAAGGCTATAAAGTGTTTGGCATCATTCGCGGCCAAATGGAAGCGTCACACCCTAAATATAAAGCGTTCAAAAAACAATACCCGTTTGTAGAAGTTATACTTGCCGATCTTACCGACTTGTCGTCGCTGGTTCGGGCTATGCAGGTTGCAACGCCGGACGAAGTCTATAACCTGGCAGCTATCAGCCATGTCGGGTATTCGTTTCGCGACCCCATCCTGACCCATCAGGTGACTGGCGGGGGAGTGTTGAACGTGCTGGAGGCCATCCGTCTAAGCGGCGGCGAAAAGACGGTACGGTTTTACCAAGCCTCTACCAGTGAAATGTTTGGCGGACTGGCGTACAATCGTCCGGAGACCGGGTATACCGAAGAAGCTTCGTTTCACCCGCGCAGTCCCTATGGTGTTGCCAAACTGTATGGCTGCTGGATTACCCGAAATTACCGCGAGAGCTACGGGATGTATGCTGTAAACGGTATTTTGTTTAATCACGAAGGCGAACGACGCGGGCCGGAGTTCGTAACGCGCAAAATCAGTCAGGCAGTAGCTCGAATCAAACTGGGTAAGCAGACTGAGTTGGAGCTGGGTAACCTGGATTCTAAGCGTGACTGGGGCTATGCCGGCGACTATGTAGAAGGTATGTGGCGAATGCTGCAACAAGAAAAGCCTGACGATTATGTGCTTGCCTCAGGCGAAACACATTCTATCCGTGAGTTCTGCGAGCTGGCGTTTGCTGAAGTTGGCATGACCATCGAGTGGAAAGGCAAGGGCGTTGAGGAGGTCGGAGTAGATGTCCAGACTGGTAAAACAGTTATCAAAATCAATCCGGAGTTTTTCCGACCGGCCGAAGTTGATTTATTGCTTGGTGACCCTACAAAAGCCGAAAAAGAACTGGGCTGGGTACGGCAAGTAGACTTTCCGGGGCTTGTGAAGTTGATGGTTAACCACGACTTGAAACACGAAGCCTAAGGATAGAGTCTGAACCCATCCCAAAACCGACTTTTTTGTACCCCCTTCCATTACTTTTGGTCACAAAAGTAATACAAAATGACCATCCCTGGTCACAACGTTAACGTTGTGAGCGATGGGGATAAATCAGACAGGACAGTATGTCCTGGCTTAATTAGATAGTTATTCCATGGGCTTCCCCCATCCCTCAGAAAAACCGAGAGAATACAGTAGTTTGTTTCCCTGCGCGACGAGG
>CAZHPF010000063.1:0-5649 GCA_964534095.1 uncultured Candidatus Saccharibacteria bacterium | reverse complement strand
CAGGGGTTGCAACAGGGGCAAAAAAGTAAGAAAATAGTAATGGCTACAAATCATGACAAACTCAACTCGTAAACTACTTGAGAATAGTAACGGCAGTCTCTGTTCCGTGTCATGCGGAGTAGCCCAGAGGCTGTCGTTTCTGTTTTGGAGGATAAGTGATGAATAAAGCTATTGCTCTCTGTCGTGTATCTACAGATTCCCAGCAGCAAGACGGCCACAGTCTTGAGAGCCAGGAACAAAATATCAGAGATATGGCTCAGGAATTGGAACTTGAGCTGGTGCATATCGCCCGGATAGCAAAGAGTAGTAGAAAAGGCAAAAATATCAGACGTGAAGACCTTGAGGACGCTCTGAAAATGTGCAAGGCTGACAAGAATATTAAATATTTCCTCATAGACCGTGTGAATCGTTTTATGCGTGAGATGGAGGTGCTCTTCTACTACAAGGTAAAATTTCGAGACAACGGTGTTGAGATTCTTTTCTGCGACCCGCAACAACGCGATCTGAACGGTGATAACTTAATGGCAAAGCTAAAGACTGCCTTTAAAGCCTACGAAGCAGAGGCAGACAATGACGAACGTATTGAAACAGTGCTGTCTCGAATGAAGGCTAGAAACCGCGAGGGGTATTATCTTTCTCATCCCAAGCCAGGCTATAGAACAAGTACTACTCCAGGGCTTCACATGCCTGACGGAGAACGCTTTACTCTATTACAGCAAGCATTACGGGCTATAGCGTCACAGGAGATGACCCCTAAAGAAGCAAACACATGGCTCAGGGTTTCGGGGTATCGTTTACCCGCTGGCAAGGTGCTGGATATGCATAAGTTCAGCCGGATTATCAGTGACTCTTATTACGCCGGTAATGCCGCTATGGGTAAGTGGCACGAGGAATGGGTTGCAGGCAAACATAAGTCCATGATTACTCCCGAGGAGTACGAGATAAATCTGGCTCTCATATCGGGACGTACGGAACAACCACGCAAGAAACATAACCCAGACAACCCTCTAAATCTAGCGAAACACGACACGTGCGCAACAGATAAGTGCAAGATAACAGGCATTGATCACAGTAACGGTAAGGGCTGGAGCCGCAAGGAGTATTTGTTCAGGGAGTGCAAAAAACGAGTACCGCGTGAGGTTGTGCATGAAGCTTTTAGCATAGTATTGGATGAAATGAAGCCATCAGAGGAGAGCATAGACGTGTTTAAGGACGCTCTAAGGCAGGTTTGGCAAAAGAACGAAGGATTCCGTATCGCGGAGCTACAAAACCTCTTAAAACGCAAAGAAACCCTACAGGAGGAAAAAAGTCAGCTTATACGAAGCCTATCCACGAACCCTGAGTATGCCCAGGAGATTAAAGAAGAGATTGAGAAGGTTAAAGCAGATACCAGCAAAGTCAATAGAGCTATCCAGGAAGCAAGTAGTGTAGACGAGGAACGAGAGGACTTTATGGCGTTTGCCCTAGGGTACAGCGAGAACTTACGGGAGAAGTGGTGGTCATTACCTCCTGAAAGACGGGTAGAGTGTAAACAGGTGCTATTTCATGATGAAATCTTGGTAAGCCTTGATGGAAATGTTTACACCCCCAAAATGAGCGCCATTTACACCTTACTGAACACAAAAAGCGACCCGAAAGTCGCTCAAAATGTTCAAATGGTGGAGCTGGCGGGTACTGCCCCCGCGTCCATAAGGTTAACTAGCTAGTCTATCCTACAGGCATAGGTCGTTTAATTACTTGCGGAAGGTCGAAACGACCAAAAACCCGGCGCAAGGGTAATCCAAAATCTTAAACTGATGGCGGATCAAGCACCAGTAGCAATCAGATAAATATGACGCATGGTTTCTGTATCTGATATCCAGAGTCCGTGCGGCTGTCTAAGCTAACTTAGGCAGCGAATGCAAAGTCACCTTGGCGTACTGAAAGTGCGCGGTTGATGGCTGTTGCAAGTTTTGATTCTTTTGCATCTAATCAGATGTGTCTATACGCTGACAAGCGGCCTGCTGATCTAACTGTTAACGTCCCATGTCGAGCTTAAAATTCAGCCCCATCACTATTATTATAGCATAAGGTGTATAATTTGACAATATAAACGAGCTATGCTACAATTTGTCTATTGTTTGATGAATCCGAGTCTGTTCATAAAAAAAGTTTCTCGATTTCATTACAAAAACAATCGAGTAACTAAACAGATAGGATTCTTTTTATATGGGATATTATGCATACAAAGGCAGCCGCAACGCGTCTGTCGCTAACCGTAATCGCCGCCAAGGTGGTAACCGACCGCCGCGTCGAACCGGCAGAGGCCAATACATTGACCCTAGTAAATTCGTGCGCGTCGCACGTTTAATCGAGAGCGAAACGTATGAGACTAAGCATCAATTTGCTGACTTTGCGATGCATCCGAAACTATTAGCTAACCTGACGGCCAAGGGCTATGTCACGCCATCGCCTATCCAGGATCAGACCATACCATTAGGTCTGGAAGGCAAAGATATCATCGGTATTGCTAATACAGGCACAGGGAAAACAGCTGCGTTTGCAGTGCCGGCGCTCCACAAGCTTATGAACGACAAGAACTCCTGCGTGCTCATCGTAGCTCCTACGCGTGAGCTTGCCGAGCAAATTCAAGACGAATGTCGTTCTATCGCTCGTGGTAGCGGCCTGTTCGGAGCATTGCTGATTGGCGGCTCAAGCATGGGTAAACAGCTGACTGATTTACGACAGCGGCCACGAATTGTTATCGGGACGCCCGGACGCATCAAGGATCATATTGAGCGGGGCACACTGAAACTCAATAACTTCAACACTATCGTATTGGACGAAGTAGACCGTATGCTCGACATGGGCTTTTTGCCGGATGTTACCGCCATACTGAACCAATTAGCCGGTGAGCGACAGTCGTTTTTCTTCTCGGCAACGATGGATCCTCGGGTTCGGAATTTGATTGCGACGTTTTCGCAAAACCCTATAACTGTATCTGTTAAAACAGGAGACACCAGCGCGAATGTTCATCAAGACGTGGTACGTTACTCTGGTACAACAGATAAGATTGATAAACTTCATAGTATTCTCACCGATGATTCTGTCGAAAAGGTCATTATATTTGACGAAACCCAACGTGGCGTGGAGCGTTTAGGCCAAGAACTACTTACTCGCGGCTTTAAAGTCGATGCCATTCATGGCGGCAAATCACAGGGTCAGCGCCAGCGCGCTCTCAAAAGATTCAAGAATACGGAAATAAACGTACTTGTCGCAACCGACGTCGCAGCGCGAGGTATCGATGTCGTGGACATTACACATGTAGTGAACTATGGCTTACCTCAAACTTATGAAGACTATACGCACCGCATCGGCCGAGCCGGCCGAGCCGGCCGCATCGGCTTCGCCCTCACATTTGTAAATTACTAACCTTGACGCTTATTGGCCGGAAGGCTAAGCTGGAGAGGTGGTATTACATAAAACAAAAACAGCTATCCGAAAGCTCTTCCCAGCCAACAAACCGCTCACCCAACAGGATGTCGAGCAAGCCCGGCAATACATAAGCGGCTACTGGTCAAAGCTGGAGCGGATTCATCCCAAAGACGACGAGAGTCTCGTCGGGCTTCCTAAGCCGTACCTGGTGCCGGCGTATGAAGAAGGCCACAGCTTTGATTTCAACGAGATGTACTACTGGGACAGCTACTTTATGTCAGTAGGGATGCATGACGAACGGCGCAAAGAACTCAACCTCGGCATCGTAGAAAACCTTACGTATTTATTCAATCGCTTTGGGGTTATCCCGAACGCTTCACGTTTGTACCTGATGGGTCGTTCGCAGCCGCCGTTTTTGACGACATTTATATGGGATATGTACGATGCTTATCAACTGGATGAAAAGTGGTTAACCAAGCACATCAAAACTGCAGAGGCAGAATACGAAACAGTGTGGATGGGCACCAAAAAGCCTCACGAACGCCAAGTGTACAAAGGCCTCAGCCGTTACTATGACATTAACTACCTGCATGACCTGGCCGAAGCCGAAAGCGGATGGGATATGACACCCCGATTTGCACGCAAATGTCTGAACTATTTGCCGGTAGACCTCAACGCTCTCCTTTATAAATACGAAACGGACTTTGCGCGGTATTACAAACTTATCAACGACAAACGTGCCGTTGCCAAATGGGAAGTGGCAGCCGAACATCGCAGAAAAATGATGGAAGGGTTGATGTGGAGTAGCCTACGCGGTCTGTACTACGATTATAACTTTGTACGCGAACGACGCGGTACGGTTAGCTCATTGGCAAGCTACTACCCTATGTGGGCTGGCATGGTGTCAAAAGACCAAGCCAAACAGCTCGTAAAGGCGCTACGCAAGTTTGAATGTCGCGGCGGACTAGCTACAACCGATGTACAGACATTGGGTCAGCTCGTGCCTGGTTCTGTGCCGACGCAGTGGGCACACCCCAACGGCTGGGCGCCGCTCCACTACATAGTGGTGCAAGGTCTTGAGCGTTACGGGTATCATGAAGACGCCCAAAGAATTGCCTCCAAGTGGCTCAAAACTAACCTGAGCTGGTTTAATAAACACGGTGTCTTTTTGGAAAAGTACAACGTTGTCGATCCTAACAAACCTCCGGCAAAAGGCGTATATCCCAGCCAGACAGGGTTTGGATGGACCAACACGGTGTTTGAACGGTTTTGCCAGGATTACGTTGATGGCCGATGAGCTAGCCTTGCCATGTGCTGCAAAACTAGCGTTTGACACTCAAAAGCAAGCAATCGGCGCCGCTGCCGCCATTACCTTTAAGCATGGTACAGAGCTCGTGCCCTATCACTGTCCGCATTGTGGTCTCTGGCATCTCTCCAGCCAGTAACTTTGCTGAGTGTGAGATAATTCATAGCTATCTTTTATGCGGTGGCTACACTGAACGTATGGTAACGCAAGGAGGGAACTAGTATGGCAGACCAAACCAATCTAACTGATGAGGAGGACGAGCTGCAACCGGCAATAACAGACGCCGACCGGCCTTTTACCCCTGCGACAGATGAAGATGATTTGGTGGCCGATCAAGAGGACGCAACGGATCGAGGCGACCCTGTTTTTGACCCGACTCACCCTATCACCGATAGTGGTATTGATGCGCATGAAATGTATGATGAGGGCAGATACGGCACGGCTAGGGACGACACACCAAGCACCAACGATATAGTAGAAGACTATACTCCACCTGCACCGCAAGATAGTGGAGCAAACATAGCCGACGCTGACCAATCCTAGAGCGCGTATACTATATGTATGCCCGAATTGCCGCCAACAGCTACTTTTAGAGACTACCAAGAGTTACTACGTCAACTTGTCGTTGAGCGCGGCTTTGATAAAGAAACAGTACCTGAAGTATTCTTGCTACTCACCGAAGAGGTTGGTGAGCTGGCCAAAGCGATTCGCAAACACCACGGCATGAAAGTAGATGACGCCTCTCATAAGCATGACATAGCTGAGGAAGCGGCCGACGTGCTATGGCTGCTGCTGGATCTATGTAACAGGCTAGATATCGACCTAGAGCAAGCGTTTCGTGACAAAGAAACCAAAAACCAACAACGCACCTGGAAATAGCTCGTTGTAAAATGTACTCACCTAAATTGTCAAATATGGCTGGGGGGGGG
>CAZHPF010000062.1:0-5682 GCA_964534095.1 uncultured Candidatus Saccharibacteria bacterium | reverse complement strand
AGAGCTTGCCACGCTGACCTCCAGAAAAGTAAGTAAGCCGTTTACTTATATTGCCCAAGATATCGAACGTACCATGTACGGCTATGAAATCCTTAAATGCATTGCCACGATCACGGAAGACGAAGCCGGAAAAGATTATTTTGATCTGTTACAAGCAACCCTGGGGGCACTAAACGACTTCAGTTTGTCGCTTGCAGTGACTAGCACTTGGTTTGATCTACGTATTTTACGTCTGACAGGCCATCAACCAAATCTGCACACCGATGTTGCCGGCCGGGCTCTGGCGGCGGATGAGCAGTATATCTTCAGTTATGACGATATGAGCTTTGCTGCTAGCCCGGCCGGTACCTACGGGGCTCAACTTATTAAGCTTCTACGCCTGGCAATAGCTGTAGACGATCCGCGCTTGCTCGGCAAGGTAGCCAATATAGGTGAACTGTTGCCGGACGCAAAAAATCTCGCTAACGCTATGAGAAAACACACCCTCAGGGTATAATTACTCCGTAATGACCTATATTCAACTATCGGGCTATAACAATCGTGGCGGCCTTGGAGCCTGCTAATTTTTGTATACCCGCATATTTGATAATTTGATAGATAGGAAATAGACATGAGTAATGTAGCAATGGAAGATATCGTAAGCCTGTGTAAGCGCCGGGGGTTTGTATTTCAAGCATCTGAGATTTACGGTGGCTTGGCCGGGTTTTATGACTATGGTCCGCTTGGTGTGGAACTTGCCAATAAGATAAAAGCAGCATGGTGGAAAGCAGTTGTAACAGAGAGCGATAATGTGTTTGGCGTTGATGGCGCAATTATCCAAAACCCAAAACTCTGGGAGGCTAGTGGCCACGTAGCAGGCTTTACTGATCCGTTAGTGGACTGCAAAAATTGTGGGGCTCGTCATCGTGCCGATCAACTAGCAGGAACAGATTCTACCGACCTGGGTGAGCTAAAAGAATTACTCAAAGACGCGGCTTGCCCAACCTGCGGCAAGAAAACCCTCACAGAACCGCGTACATACAACATGATGATGAAAACCTGGGTTGGCCCGATGGAAGACGAGTCATCTATTGCGTATTTGCGACCAGAAACTGCCGGTTCTATATTTACGAACTATGAAAATGTGCACGAAACTATGCGTGCAAAACTGCCATTTGGTGTGGCGCAGGTAGGTAAAGCATTCCGTAATGAGATTAGCCCACGCGATTTTATTTTCCGTGTGCGTGAGCTTGAGCAAATGGAAATGCAATACTTCATTCGTCCTGCCGACCAGAAAACGACTTACGAAACCTGGCGTAAATTTGCATGGAGTTTCCTGACGGAGCGACTTGGTATTTCCGAGAAAAATCTGAAATGGCACGAACATGCCGAGAACGAACGTGCCCACTATGCCGCCGCCGCCCACGATATATATTTTGATTTTCCACAGGGTTCAAAAGAACTTTGGGGTACGCATAACCGTACGGATTTTGATCTTAGCAATCATGCCAAAGCAAGCAAAAAAGACTTGAGTTATTTTGATGAAGAGACCAAAGAACGATTTATCCCGTACGTAATCGAATCTTCTGTGGGCGTAGGGCGTATGTTTCTGGCTGTTTTAGTCGATGCCTATCATGAGGAAGAAATAAATGGTGACAAGCGGATTGTACTGAAGCTAAAACCGGAACTGGCTCCTTACAGGTTTGCGGTTTCGCCGCTACTCAAAAACAAGCCAGAACTAGTTGAGAAAGCTCGAGAGGTCTACGCTAAGCTTAAAAAACAGTATGGCAATGTTATGTGGGATGATAACGGAAACATTGGTAAGCGTTATCGTCGCCAGGACGAGATTGGGACGCCCAACTGTGTTGTCGTAGATTTTCAGACTTTGCAAGATAATACCGTAACGGTGCGCGACCGCGACACAACCGAACAACAACGGGTGGAGATTGAGACGTTAATAAGTAGTGACTGAGCTGAGTTATTGTGATTTTGCGGCTGTGGCTAGCGACTTTGACGGAGTTCTTAAGGATAGCGTATCGCAGCACGAAGAGGCGCGACGAAAAGCTTTTAAAGCGATGGCTTTAGAGTGCAAAGATGAACGCTTTGCGACCATTGACTCAGCTATCCATGAGGCAGCGCAGAGTCATGGCTCTCATCCGTCTGCTATCATCGGCTGGGTACTGAGCGAAGCAGGTATTATTTCGTCTGATAATCCGGCAGACAATCCCATTACCGTGGCTCTTGTAGAACGCAAGCGGGAGCTTTATCGAGAATTAGCTGCAACAGGCGGGACACCTATAGCAGGATCGCTTGGATTTGTGCGTCGTTGGTCGACGTATCGGCCCGGCAAAGAATATATGGTAACGACGGCCGAGCGAAAAGGGGAAGTATTGCCATTTCTCATACGACACAAGCTAACCCGTCATTTTTTAGACACCCGCATTATCGCTTTGGAGGATAGTGGTCCGGATCGTTTAAAGCCAGACCCGTGGTCATATGAAGAGATGCTTCGGCGTGCGGAACTCGTTGATCGTCCTGAGCAGGCATTAGCAATCGAGGATTCGCCGAATGGTATCGCTTCGGCAAACCAAGCAGGGCTCACAGTGGCCGCAATCCCGACAAGCCATACACTTGATCAACTTCACAAACTAACGGGCGTACAAAGGCCGGACATTATCGTGGCAAGCTTTGATGAGCTGGGAGCATTGCTGTTTCGCTAAACTCTGATACGGTTTGCTACACTGATGATATGAAGGCGAGTGATATCAAAGAATTTGGCCATCCTGCCTTACGGGTTACGGCGCTACCTATTCCGCTTGCAGCTGTTGCTACTCCTTTCGTGCAAACATTGATTACAAATATGCGTAGCTTGTTGTTGACTACTCATTTGGGTGTAGCAATCGCGGCACCGCAATTGGGCGAAAGCATGGCGCTAGTAGTGATAGCAGTACGTCCTACCAAGCATCGCCCGCAGGTAGTCCCTATTGATTTAGTTATGATAAACCCGCGTATAACGCAAACCTTTGGTTATCGGACACAGCGTTGGGAGGGTTGTTTGAGTGCGGGCAAGAGCGGTTTATTTGCCAAAACGCCACGTTATAAGAAAGTTACTGTACGCTACTACGACGAAAAAGGTAAACAACACCTCCATACTTTTGAAGGATTGTTGGCGCAGATTGCCCAGCATGAAATAGATCATCTGCATGGTACGCTTTTTGTTGATCGTGTAAAAGACACGGCCACTTACAGGACTAAGCGTGAGTATATAAAACAACTGGTCGGCGAAAAGTCCGAAACCGGAGGTAAAAATGCCGGAGCGTAGTACAGTGACTGTCACGCAAAATATATTTGCCGCTGACCTCCATGAAGAGCTGCTTGATGTTGCGGCGTCGCAGTCTGAACGAAAGCGCCGCTATGATTTCAAACAGGAGACGCCCGGGAGCCTCATAGTGGCACGCGACGTGCTGGTCGATTCAATAGAGGCGCGCGTTAACTCTGCTATCGTAAAGCGTTACCGCCTGGATGATGATCCGCCAAGCGGTGCGTATCGGCCGCATCCTGATCCAGACGTATATAGTGGAAATGATATTGAGCTATATAGTCTCGATGGCGAAGCCTGGCTTTTCTCTGGGGTGCCAACGGTGTCAGAGCGAGTCCACTGTTTGCCGCGAACGCTAGTAGTAATGGATCCTTTAGAGCCGCATTGGGTCACGCCTCCTCTAAACCCAGAAGGTGTCCGTCATATTATCTTTTTTGGCTACGACAGTAGTGCATAATAACAGGTAGTTATCTGTCAGCATAATAGCTCGGACTGGTGTATCATAGAACTATGGCCATTCGACCACGTCGCCGAAGCAAGCAACCAAAACCGAATTACGCATTTATTGATAGCCAGAACTTAAACCAAACGGTGCAGCGGTTGGGCTGGAAAATGGATTGGCGTAAATTTCGTCAATACCTTACCGATAAGTATGGCGTAACACATGCTTATATGTTTATTGGCTATGTTCCCGAGTTTGAGGCTATGTATAAACAGCTGCATGAATTAGGGTTTCTGATTGTTCTCAAGCCGACTTATGATATGACACGGCCACGTCAGGTAGAGGAAGAAAATCAAAAAGGCGAAGCCAAAAAGCCAGGGGACAAAGATGAGGAAAAAAAGCCAACAAAAGGAAACATTGACGCGGATCTCGTGCTCTGGGCTATGAAAGAACTGCCAAGTTACGGCAAAGCAGTGATTGTGAGCGGAGACGGCGACTTCTACGGGCTTATTGAGTACTTAGCGGAGCAGAATAAGCTTTTGAAGCTATTGGCACCCAGCGGTCACTATTCGCGTTTGTATAACACCCATAAGGAGTATGTTGAGCGCTTGGATACTCACAAAGCAGAACTACAGTATTTTGATCGGTCTACCCATAAACGTCATAACCCGCACAAAAACCATGAGAACGCTTGAAGAAAGAGTCGCCGCAATTGAAACACGCAACAAACGCGTAGAACTAGATAAAAAGTGGGAAACCAGTTTCATCCGACGGGTAAGCATAGCAGTTTTAACTTACGGGGTAGTCGTGAGCTATCTGTTCGTCATTGATAACGACAGTCCTTTTGTAAACGGACTAGTACCTGCAGCAGGCTACGTGCTTTCTACACTTGCTATCAAAGCAGTCCGATTACGCTGGGAAAACCATGAGAATAAGTAGAGGTAAGATTACCTAACTTCTAAACAGCTAGAGGTTTCGCTTGTTTCCACAGCAAGCCAAACAATTGTGTTTGCTGACGAGCGAGCTTGTCATTGTATATCTCTACCCCAAAAATATCTTCACGGTCATAGCTGAGAAGCGCGACACAGTTGTTATAGATAAACGTTTCGAATTCAATTGTAAATATTTTTGGGTCGATGTATCGAACTTGCGAATAAGGTGAATCAACGCCAGGTTCTTGTTCGCGGTGGGGGTTGTTGGTTAAGTCGTATGTTTTTAGAGCCTTTTGGTTGTAGATACCGCGCATTTTGTTGGCAAAATGGCTACCTAGGTGTTTATCGAGCCCAGCAAGCTCAAATACACGGAACTCTGCCTCAGCCTTCGTCAGGTTAAAGTTCATTTGTTTGAGGCCATCCACCCCCTGGTATTCTGCGATTCGGGAGGTAGAGGGTGAAACACTTTGAAGTTGAGTTAAAGCAGAAAGGACGGCCGGCAAGTTTTTACGTAATCCGTCAGTTTTTCGTTCACGTTCCAGTACTAAGAATTCAAGAGCAGATGGGGATTGGGCTTCATAACTAGTTCCATAGTGCCGTTCGTGTGTGATGACAAGTAACCCCACGGCACTTACTTGTATTTTCAGCCAACGGGTAGATAATGAGAGGTATCATATAAAAGAGGGGGAGATGTGGAAGTTCAGGTAAATATTGTAGCGGTACTACTCGCAACGCTATCAACGATGGTTGTGGGATCAATCTGGTATACGCCAAAAGTATTTGGTAATACATGGATAAAGCTTGCTGGCCTGAAACAAAAAGACCTGGAAAAAAACGGCATGAAGCCGATTTTGGTGACAGTAGTCGTCAGTTTAATTACGGCGTATGTGCTAGCGCACGTTGCGTATCTCAGCAACTACTTCTTCGGCCATAGCTTTCTCCAGGACAGCGTCACAACAGCAGTATGGTTGTGGCTGGGCTTTACGGCAGCCCGAATGATTACGCACGAT
>CAZHPF010000061.1:0-5787 GCA_964534095.1 uncultured Candidatus Saccharibacteria bacterium | reverse complement strand
CACAGGATGCCAGTTACGAGATCTTCTTTGTCTAATTCTAGTGAGGCAAGCACTGTGTCGGCTTCCGGCACGCTCAAGATTATAGCCGCGACCAATACGGCGCTGTCTATGGTTTCCAGACTGAGCGTTTGCTGGAGGTCTCTAGCTTGTTGCCAAACTGTATCTGTAGTAGAAATTTGACCCGCAATTGTTTGCAAAAAATCACTGCCTAACGCGAAACGGCTGGCAAAAAAGTATCCTCCGGACTGTTTTGAGATAATAGCAGCCAGCCCCGTAGCAGAAGTGTTGGGCGTAAGCCGTGCTAAGATATTTCGCTCTAAAAGATCATCTATACTTTGCGGCAAGGCAGATACGCATAAGTGATCAAGCTCACCGTAAAACCACAAGAGCGGTACAAGCTGCATACCGGCCAACCCTAAAAAGATATAGCCAAGCATGCTGTGGTTGACGAACACGACAATTAACCAAAATCCTATACATACAATGACTGACGCGCGTAAAAACACCCTAAACCAGCGCGGGTCGAATATATGGGCAAAGTGGGCTTTGCGTGCCCGCGAGCTCCCAAGATTGAGCGCTACTATGGAATCGTTCATGCACCTACCTTTGCGACAGCTAGCCCAAGGGCTATTAGTGGCAGGAATGGTAGCACCGGCCAAGCAATACACAACACTAGGCCAATTGCTAAAATTACGATAGCAGCGATGAGAGCTACGATGAGTAGAAGCGAACGAACGACAAACCCGATGGCTCGCGATACCGTTCGGTCAAGCCATGCCTGTAGTGCGCTCACGCCATTTGTTTTACCAGCGTAGGTTTGGCGAAACGGCGCAAACAATGTGGTGAGCATATCGCTGACCGAAAAAACTTCTGAAACATAGTGTAGCCTCCGAACGATCAAGCCCTGCCATACCCACTTAAAGCCCGAACCATACCACCACCTAAGCATAAGGTTGATTGTCATACAGACTATTGTAACAAGTTCCTGCTATAATTAACTAGAAATTGCAAACAACTAAAGGAGTTTCTGGAAATGGTACACAGCATCCGATTATTTTTTGGTGAATACAAGCAGCTAGGTCTCGTTATCCTCAGCGTATTAGCCGGTATTACCCTTGATGTGACCGGACGCGATTCGGCCGCCCACGTAGTACTTGCCGCTAGCGCATCACTGAATGCGATTCCACTTGTGTGGGGTATGGTACGGGATATCCGCGATGGAAGATACGGGGTAGATATTTTGGCAGCAACTGCTATTGTGTCGTCGGTCTTGCTCCATGAATACTGGGCTGGAATGATTATTGTTTTGATGCTTACGGGCGGCGAGGCGTTGGAAAATTACGCTGAAGGGCGAGCCAAGAAAGAGCTAACTTCGCTCCTGGAACACAAGCCGCAAAAAGCCCACCTAGTGAAGGGCAAAAAAACGACAGACGTTAAGGTCAGTGTCCTGACCGTCGGCGATCATATTCTGGTGATGCCGGGCGAGGTAGTGCCTGTTGACGCTACGGTCATAGAGGGAGTTTCTTCGCTCGACGAATCGAGCTTGACAGGTGAAAGTTTGCCCATCGACAAGCAAGTTGGCGATACTATTTTGAGCGGTTCAATCAATATAGATGGCACATTAACCATTCGCGCCACTCATCGCGCAGCCGACAGCCAATACCAACAAATCATTAAGCTTGTCCAGGCTGCGTCCAGCTCACAAGCACCGTTCGTGAGGCTGGCTGATCGCTACAGTATTCCGTTTACTGTTACCGCATTTATGATTGCGGGGGCTGCCTGGTTTGTGAGCGGTGACCCACTTCGGTTTCTGGAAGTTATTGTCGTAGCAACGCCCTGTCCTTTATTGTTAGGCGCACCGATTGCCCTGATATCGGGTATGAGCCGCGCAGCACGTCATGGCATTATTATCAAAACCGGTTCGGCACTTGAATTACTCGCCCAGACTCGCACGGTTGCCTTTGACAAAACGGGTACACTTACCCAAGGCAAACCTCTAGTTGACGCGGTACAGACATACAACAAGTTTACTCGAGTGCAGGTGTTAGGGTTTGCGGCGGCGCTGGAGCAGAACTCGCCTCACATTTTGGCATCAGCGGTAGTGGCTGCCGCTCAGAAGACAAAAACTCCTTTGCCTAGTGCCAAACAAGTTACAGAACATGGCGGGCATGGCCTTAGTGGCCGCGTGCAGGGTAAATCTGTCTTGGTAGGACGTGCTGAATACTTGGCAGACCAGGGAGTTAATATACCGAAGAGGCAAGCCTCGCAAACAATCAGCTATGTGGCAGTGGACGGTACGCTTGCCGGAAGTATTTCCTTTATTGATGAGCTGCGGCCAGAATCAAAGGCTACACTTCAGCGTTTACGCGAGCTGGGGATTAAAGAAACGTTGATGGTAACTGGCGACAACCAGCGTACCGCCCGTGTTATAGGTAAAAAGCTGGGCATCAAACGTGTTATCGCTAACTGTTTACCAGGCGATAAAATCCAGGCGATTGAAAGCGTAGAACATACACCGGTGGCTTTTGTGGGTGATGGTGTGAATGATGCGCCTGTGCTGACTGCTGCCGACGTGGGGATTGCGCTTGGTGCTCGTGGTTCGACAGCAGCCAGCGAGTCTGCTGATGTAGTGGTGATGCTCGATGACGTGAGTAAAGTAGCCACCAGCGTACATGTGGCGAAACGAACATTTTTTATTGCCAAGCAGAGTATTTTGATTGGTATCTTCATTAGCATCGGGCTTATGGCCGTCTTTGCTACGGGACGGTTTAAGGCTGCTCAAGGGGCACTGATTCAAGAAGTAGTCGATATTATTGTTATCTTCAACGCGCTCCGGGCACATGGTCCATTCAAAAACCAAGATACAATCAGCTAAGTAAGCCGACACTCAAAAGAGCATAGGCGGCCAGTGGGATAGCGATATTATCACTGCCGTACGGCGATAGGTTTTCGACAGTCGCCAGAATGATAGATGCCAGAACAACAACTGGGAAAAGTGCTGTATCTACCCTGGGCTGACTGAGAAGATACCCTATAAATATGAGGGTGGAGCTCAAGAAGAAAGCCGAGGTACCTGCCAGACTTTTGGTATGCCCAAACACCGTGTAGGTAGCTGATTTCACACGTTTACCTACTACTGCGGCCACGGCATCTGAAAGCCCAAGCTGGAGCACACAGACAGCAAACCAGGAGTAGCGAGGGTGGAGCAAGCAGAGCCCTATTACTCCCAAAGGAAAGAGTAGCTCGCCGTACGTGAATCGCCCGACCGCTCGCATGCCCGCTAGGGTATTATATTTTTTAGTAAACATAACTAGTCCGATGAAAAGCAGTTCGGCGATAATAATGGGCGTGTAGGTAGGCAAAAAGTAAGCCCACGCAGTAATACTCAGTGCATGGAGCACATGGACGGCTTTGCGGGCGTCTTCGTTCTTGATGAGATGTTTGTGGCGCAGTACCTCTGCCAGAACTACTCCTATAGCCCCTAGCGCCCCAATCAGACAAAGCGACAACAGAGTTTGTATAACCATTAGCCTGTATTTTATACCGCTTTCCCCTCTGGCGCTAGCTGTTGCAGTAAAATAACTCACTTCGTCAATGACAGGAAGCTGCTGTAATGACAGAAGTGGAACAAATTCCCTATATACTTTTCGACGCAGGAGGGATAGGAACCGTGCGAGACCGGCGGGTCAATTGTTTGGCTCATATCCTCAATACGGCAATTGATCGGGGCGACCTTACTCCTGAAGATGCTTACGAAGTATACGAAAACGTAGTTGATAATGGTCACATCGACCACACGCCCTTACCTCCGGACTGTAATGTGGACGACCCATGGCTAGGGACTCGCGACCCGTGTCAAGATTTAGATAAACGACCGGGTTAATAACCCTCATGCTACCCACGTCTCCTCGAGTACTCGCAGCCAGTTTTTGTATGTTATTTTACGAATATCCTCGTCGTTTAGCCCGGCTTTTTTTAGTTCACGAACAAGAAGCGGTAACCTAGTAACGTCTTCGAGAGCCGTAGGCATGGTGGCTCCATCGAAGTCAGAGCCAAGCCCAACATGTTCTACGCCGATCCTCTTAATAACATGCAGTATGTGCTCCACGATTAACGAAAGGGAGACATCTAGGGCTTTCTGCCCCTCACTATGCAATCCACTGACAACAAAATAGATGCCAATAATGCCTCTGGATTTTCCTACAGCATCGATTTGTTTGTCGGTTAAATTACGGGGCGACGGACAAATAGTATGGACTCCGGCATGAGTAACGACGAGCGGCTTGGAGCTAAGAGTAGCTACATCCCAGAAACCTTTTTCGTTGAGGTGTGCTAGGTCTACCACTATACCCATGTCATTGCAGGCGCGTACTAATTCTTTACCGGCTCGGGTAAGCCCCGGGCCTGTGTCTGGTGAATGGGGGAATTCTAACGGTTCGCCTTTACTAGCACTAAAAGGAACTCCTTCAGCGAATACATTAGGTCGGCTCCATGCTAAGCCGACTGAGCGCAGACCGGCATCATAATATTCTTGGAGGTTGCTAAGGTCTTCCGCTATGGCCTCTGCCCCTTCAAAATGCATAATGGCGGCCACGCTCCCTTTTTCTAGACAGGTGCTGAGTTCTGGGATACTTTTTACTATAGAAAAGTCTCCGTTTGATTGGGCTTCGACTTTTTGTAATAGGCTCATAGCCGTAGCGGTATATTGCTGGGCGTATGTATATGGCAATGGAGGAATGGTGCGTGTCTTGTGGCTATTACCTTTGGTTTTATTCGGCACAAACACAGCGAAAAACCCGCCCGCAAAGTGAACTTGTTTCATCCGCGGCAAGTCAATGTGGTCGTTTGGTTTACCCTTTAAAAATTCAACTACCCCTTGAGAACCCGCATAATATAGTTTCTCCACGCTATCGTTATGGCCGTCCAAAAACCTAAGTGGGCTACTCATTGCCAGTCATTATAGCATTGCATATGGACATTTGGCTTGGTATAGTTCTGGCTATGAATAGCCGAGTAAATATCAACCATAACTACTCGCCCCACTTTACTTCCTGAGCAATTTTTATTAAATCTCAAGGAAGGGTTAGTTATGTCAAAGTTTCAAAAGTTAGATATTCTTTTTGCAATATATTTTTTTGCGATCATTGCTTCAGAGTTAATGGGGGTTAAGACGTTCCCTATAGCCAACGTGAGTTGGCTGCACCTTAACGCAAGTGTGGCGATCCTGCTGCTGCCGCTGGTTTTTTCAATTAACGATATCGTATTTGAAGTATTCGGCAAGGATCGCGCCAGAAGCCTTATCCGTGCCGGAATGGTTTCTGTAGCAATGGTTTTTCTGTTTTCAGCTATCGCAACGCTGCTGCCGGCCTCAACTCGCTTCGCGCCAAAAGAATCAGCCTACGACCTCATCTTCTCGTCTTCGCTTCGGTTCGCAGGTGCCAGTTTGATCGCTTTCGCTATTGCAAACATTTGCGATGTGCTTATCTTTGCTAAAATTCGTGAACGACTGGGCAAAAAAGCTCTTTGGTTCCGCAACAATATCTCCAACTTTGGGGCACAGCTGCTGGATACTATCATATTTATCAGCCTTGCCTTTTACGCGTTTGACCACTCGCTAAGCAGTAATGTCAGCTTCCTGGTAAGTTTGATTGTCCCGTACTGGTTACTGAAGTGCTGCATGTCCATTATCGAAACGCCTCTTGTGTATGCTGGAGTTAGATGGCTTAAATCTTCACATTAGCCTTTAGGTATACAGGACATTAATTAAACCTACCCCCGGAGGCTATA
>CAZHPF010000060.1:0-6006 GCA_964534095.1 uncultured Candidatus Saccharibacteria bacterium | reverse complement strand
TGCCTGGTGCGCTCGCTTTGTTGAGGGCGCGTCGCTGCAGAAGTACTTGGCCGTGGGAATTCTCTATCCAGATAGATACCAGCCGCCAGCAATCGGTGTCGGTTAGGCGGCGGCGTAACTTCTGGCCAACGATAGTATCCTCTGCGTCGACGAGTGCTACGACCTCGTCTGACATATTAGTTCCTACCTTTAAGTTCTGCCTGGGTTTGGCGGTCAGTATCACGGCGTTTGATAGTTTCGCGTTTGTCGTAGTGCTTTTTGCCCTTCCCTAAACTGATACGAAGCTTGACGAATCGGCGTTTTGTGAGCAGTTCTAGCGGAACTATTGTTTGACCCTGTTGTTTGGCAGCCAACAGCTGGTCGATTTGTTTACGCTTGGCAAGCAGTTTGCGGGCGCGGGTTTTGTCGGAGTCCTCAATCGGTATGCCGGTGTCTCCGGTGATTGTAGCGTTAATAAGCCAGAGTTCGTTATCTTTCACCGTGACGTAGGCGCCGCGAAGTTGACCATGCCCCCTGCGGAGCGATTTGGTCTCTGCCCCGCTCAGCTGCAAGCCCACTATCAGGCCGTCACCCAATTCATAATCAAACCGTGCGCGGCGATTGACGATTTTACCGGTACTGCTGGACTTTTTCTTGGCCATAGCTACAGTATAACAGATAAAGGTATTGCTTATCCAGCTAAATATTATATAAGTTTAATTTGATTGCTGTATGGTTTGTCTGGCGGTATCCCACAGGCCTGGCTTGTTGGCAGCAACTTTTTGCCAATACCACCACTCAACGCCCCAGACGTAAATTTCGCGCAGCCCGGTGGCTTTGCCGTATTCCAGCCGATTTTTTAAGCGTGTTGCGTCAAGCGATTTATTTTGTTCGGGAATGCTTGCCACGTCATTCATGCTATACCCTTTGCCTTCCGGCAGCCATGCTTCAGTTTGTAGTTCGTGGATAATCAGGTCTTTGCCTGTAAAAATCTTGCCATATCCGCCAAGCGAGGCGTAAAACCATGCCGGGAACGGATATTCAAAATAGCGCTTGGTGATGGTCTTGTCCCACACACGTTTATACACCGACACCCCAAACTCATCTGGCTGCGGTTCGCCAATGGGGATGCCGAGCGCGTTGTTGCTGCGTGTGATGATAAGGGTGTGGTCGGGATCGGCCTGTTTAACAAACTCTGCCTCACGGATAAGGCGGTCGCGGCTAAAGTCCGGGCATTCGCCGAATACCTTTAGGAAAAACTCGTTTTCCAGCTGATAACTTTCAAGTGCCGGACTGTCTTTGTAGCGATCAATGACGACTTGCATATAGGCAGTAAGCTTAGGTTCCCATTGGCTCATTGGCAGATCCATTGCCCATCCCGGCATATGGCACTCTGGCCAGCGCGGCTGGCGGAGTCCTATAGCCAAACTGACTTTGGCACCTGATTGCTCGGCCATGGCAAACTGCCAATCAAGGTCGCGAAAGTCATAAGTCCCTTCGGTTTTCTCGCCCTGGTTCCAATAACTGACAAACCGAAGGTGTTTAATCCCCAAGTCGTTGATGATGGCGTCCAAGGTTTGTTTAGGATCAAGCCCAAAGTGCTGGGCGTAATACGGGCTAAAGGTAGCGCCAAATACAAGCGGTTTGTTCTTCTGGGAAGCAATATACCATTGGGCGACACCGTAAGAAACGCCAACAAACCCAACGACTATCGTTACAATTAACAGAGCGATTTTTTGCCAGAGACCACGCCGCCAAAAAGAACGAAGTTTACGAAACGGCAACATAACCTTCTCACAAAGGATGTGACGAGGGCTTAGCTTAGCAGGCTTGATGCTGGGGTTTTTGGTCTTTTGTGACATGATGTATATGATGGGTAAACAGCTTACGCTTAGCATTATCATACCAGCTTATAACGAAGAGCACTACCTCCGCTCATGCCTGGATAGTATTGCCGCACAGACGCATCAGCCAGATGAAGTGATCGTAGTCAATAACAATTCCACGGACACAACGGCGGCAGTAGCTGCCGAATATAATTTCGTAACGGTTGTTGCTGAATCTCGCCAGGGGCGAGGCTACGCACGCACCAAAGGATTTAATACTACCAACTGCGACATTATTGGCAGGATAGATGCCGACAGCGTGCTCGCTCCTGATTGGTGCGAACGGGTGCTTGAGCATTTTCAGGATTCAACAATCGGAGGCGTAACTGGTGTAGCCAAAGTGGCGCTATTGCCACGAATCCAACGACCCAAAAGTATCCTGTGGCCCTGGCTCTATACATTATGGTCGGTAGCGGAAAACGGATTCGAATTGATGTGGGGTGCCAATATGGCTATCCCTGCCACTGTATGGCAAGAGGTTAAAGCAGGTGTATGCAACGATGACCGGTTAGTGCATGAGGATCAAGACATCTCGTTTTTGGTATCCGCAACCGGCCGGCCTGTTATACGGGATAACAAACTGTTGATTTACACTGATGGCCAAACCTTTAATTATTTCCCCAAGCTCCTGTATTACACATGGCTACGCTATCGTACCAAACGTCGTCATGTCAGGTCTGGCGCCTATCGGCGCATCCCTAAACAGTACAGCCGACCTTACCGTACGCTGCTATGGGTAATCGGGGCGTGGGTGCTTATTCCCTTTTTTACGGTGAGCCTAGTACTCTGGCCCCTCGATATCGCCATACGCACTATCAGCCGCACCCTCTTCCGCGCCAAAGATTGATTTAACCCACCCCTCTTGACAAAAGGCGTATAGCACTTATGTCAAGGGGCGCTCTTTCTAACGTGCATCGTTACTAGTGTAACCGCCGTACTGATTGGTAGACGGGTTACAGTGGCTCCAGAGGCCAGCGTTAGATTGGCGGGCTTCTATTTGAAGATTATGGAATTCGTCTTGTTTGGTGAATGGGAAGCTGAGATAGGCGAAGGCGTAGCCTTGTTTGATCAGGTCGGCGTTGAGCAAAGTGCCGTCGGGTAGGTATACATACCGCAGCAGCCGGTTGTAGCGGTCGCGGTTAGTGCTGAGCGGATCAGTTTCCAGCCGTACCGGCTGGTCGCCAAGCCTCTGTTTGGTATAGTTTGAAGCGGCTTGGCCAAAACACTGTACGGCTTTGCGCGGATCGTGGACTTCGGGAGTATCGATGCCGATAAAGCGGACTTTCTCTTGGTGGCCGTCCATGTCTACCACGATTGTATCGCCGTCATCAGCTTTTACGACACGGTACATCCCAGCCGGTACAGGAACACCCAGGTTCGGTGTCTGGGCGGGGTGAGCCTGGCTGTAGTAGCCGAGGCCAGCCATGATCAGCCCAACCAATAGCCCTATGATCTGACGCTGCACGCGTCGTTTTTGGTACCACGGTTTCGTCATATTGCCCAGTATAGCGGTTGTGCTTTTTCTGCCAAGTTTATAAGAGGTTTTGTTGACGAAGTTTTTCCGCTACATTCTCAGGAGTAATTTGTGTGCCGTCGAGTTCCAGGTATGGCTCGTCAGCAGCTGGCGGTTCAAGCTTTTCCTTCAGCCGCTCAAAGTCGGCGTCTGTCATATCACCAAGCGTTCGTGATTCGTGCAAGTGTGCGTCTTTGGTAGCCCGATCGCGGGCGATGGTGGGGTCGAGTGTGACCCATACGAGGACTGGCTGAGCATCGTTTCCTTCTGCTATAGCGCGCAAATGATCACGGTCGGCGTGTTTGTTAAAGCCGGTGTCAAACACGACGCTCTGGCCCGCCGCAAGCAATTCGGCAGCCTGCTGGTTCATTCTATGGTAGAGCTGGTCATTTTCGGTTTCGCTATAGGTCGGCGTACCAAACAATTGTCGTCGTTCGTGGTCAGCCCAGAGGTGACGAGCGCCGGTAAGCTTACTGATAGTCTGTGCAGCAGTGGTTTTGCCCGCTCCCGGATAGCCAAGCATAAGATAGAGTGTCGCCTGCTTAGGATCTATCGGGGCTTGATTCATAGTCCTATTGTAACAGGGCTAACCGGATACGGTTGAAGATGCGGAGCCGGTTAAGTCCCATGCTTGTTCAAATGCAGCACGAAGTTGGGCGGTTGTACGATTTATGAGTGGTGGGGCGCGGAACGGCTCTGGTTTCGGGGGATCTTGGGCTGTGATAAGTGTCCACGTATCAGTAGCGGAACTGTATGTGTATAGACCAAAGGCTGTCTTGCGGACTTGCTGCTGGGTGACATCGTCTTCATAAATCAAAGGCATCCCACCTACTCTGTCCATAACTGTCGCAGCGGTCTTTATGGTGTCCTGTGCGATTAGCCCAAGCTCGTTGTGGAAATCTATGTCTCCTGCCACGAGCGTCGGAGGAGTGCCCCCTAAAATTGTTCCGCCAATACTCAAAGGCGTCTCGGCTCGCATGGCAAGTATTTGGTGCATGAATTCATTGGATCCTGCGATTTGTGCGGCTGTTTGTTCGAGGGCTTCAACAACACCTGTCAGATAACTATGTCTCTGTTGAGGTGAAAACTCTGGGCTACTCATAAATCTTGCTACCTATTAACTGACTTCAGTTGCTAAACAATAACACTAATTTAAATAAAATACAAGGGTTCGTGCCCCAGCTATTGATTTTTAGTTCGTGAATTGCGCTGGCGTACTTATGATTTGTCTGGTTCGGGGAGGTAAAAGCTCGCGGTGATACTCATAATAAGGATGCTTAGGATAAATGTCAGACTAATGGCCGTAGGAGTGTGGATACCAAACCAGTGAAGTCCGAGGATTTCATGCGGGCTAATCAGCATCTTGACACCGACACCTACCAAAATAATACCCAGGCCACGGTTCAGTAGCCAAAACTTTTCCTTCATGCCATGGAACACAAAGTACAGCGCCCGCAAGCCCAAAATAGCCGCAGCGTTGCTGGCAAACACAATGAACGGGTCGCGGGCTACTGCCAAAATAGCCGGCACTGAGTCAATCGCAAAGAAAATGTCGGTTATTTCTATGGCGCAAAGGGCGACAAACAACATGGTAGCGACGCGTTGGCCTTTTTCGTGGGTGAACAGTGCATGGCCATGAAGATGGTGACTGACTGGTATGACTTTTTTAAGCCACTTGATCATACCGCTTGTTTCGGGGTCAAACTCCTCGTTGCCGCCACGGAACACTTTATACCCGGTAGCCAGGAGTAGACCGCCGAGTAGCAACAGGGCGATCTCGAACCGCTCCAGTACGGCCACGCCGGCGAAAATGAACAAGGCTCGGAACACCAGCGCCCCAAACACTCCCCAGAACAACACACGGTGTTGGTATTTGCCCGGCACTTTGAAGTAACCGAGGATAATTGACCAGACAAACACATTGTCGATACTTAATGATTTTTCAATGGCAAACCCGCTGAAGTATTCAGCACCGGCTTGCCCACCGTAGACTGCCCACATAACGAAACCCAGCCCAATACCTAGCCCTACCCAAATAAGTGTTTGCGTAATAGATTCCCGCATAGACGGCTCGTGGTCTTTACGGTGAAATACTACCAGGTCTAGGATGAGCAGAAAGGCGAACCAGCCGACTAGTACAGCCCAATGCCAGTTGGGTACAACCAGTTTGGCGGCGTTCTCGCCTGCAAGCGCAAATAAAAGCATAGCGTCTATTGTACAGCATTCATGGGCTTACGTGCTCATATGCCCGTGGCAGGATACCCCAGAGACCCTAATGGCAAGGTGGCAGCTTCGAAGCCTGTGCGCAACTCAGGAGTAGTAGCGTTTACTTCGCGTATGGGTGAAAAAGGCATGGGCGGTTGTCCATGATCCGTGGCGATCATTGTCCATGTGTCAGTAGCGAGATCGTAGCCTCTACAAATAAATCACGGCATGCCTTAAGAAGCCCTTTGATTATATTTCAGGGGTCCATCGACTGATTCTCAATTACCTGATCCATTTCGGTATTCTCACAGCTTCCGTGTGCACATTTTCCAATCCATCTGCAACCAACTTTCTTTTCAAATACCGGAGTGCCTTTTCCAGCCGACTCGTTCGATGCGGGGACCAGCGGGATATTGATGCGCA
>CAZHPF010000059.1:0-6240 GCA_964534095.1 uncultured Candidatus Saccharibacteria bacterium | reverse complement strand
TCGAGGCGCTCCATCAGCTCGACGAACTCCACCGCGACAAAGGTAAAATTCGTGGCGTGCCTACCGGTTTTCGCGATCTGGATAACATTTTAGCTGGTTTACAAAAATCAGATTTATTTATCCTTGCGGCTCGACCAAGTATGGGTAAAACCGCCTTAGCGCTCAATCTGGCTCATAACGTAGCGACTAAAGCCGAAAAAGCCGTGTTAGTGTTCAGCCTCGAGATGAGCAAAGAGCAACTAGTTGACCGTATGCTGTCGATGGAATCAGGCGTAGACGCTTGGGCGCTTCGTACCGGCAATCTTAATGACAGTGATTTTGAAAAAATCGGGCAGGCCATGGGAGCACTGAGCGAAGCCCAAATATTCATTGATGACACGCCCGGCATCACTGTCAGCGAACTGCGTACCAAAGCTCGGCGCGAGGCACACACGCGCGAGCTCGGACTTATTATTGTTGATTACCTACAGCTGATGAGCGGTGGTGGCAGATATGGAAACGAAGGCAATCGTGTGCAAGAAATCAGTGAAATATCCCGCGGGCTAAAAGGCATTGCGCGTGAGCTAAACGTACCGCTTGTCGCACTGAGCCAGCTAAGCCGTTCTGTAGAATCGAGAAGCCCACAAATTCCTCAGTTGGCTGATCTTCGCGAGTCCGGCTCAATCGAGCAGGATGCCGATGTCGTAGCCTTTATTTACCGTGAAGAGTACTACAACCCCGAGTCAGAGCGCAAAAATATTACCGATATCTTTATCAAAAAGCATCGCAACGGCCCAACAGGCAGCGTGGAACTGTACTTTGACCGGGAAAAACAACGCTTCAGAGGAATTGACCACCGTCAGAACACGCCTTCGTTTGATAGCTAACACCTCGGGTGCAATCTGCTATACTTTTATGAGATGAAACAAAAGGCGTGGAGGACAGTAACAACTCGTCGATGGCGAACCCTTGCCATCTGGTCAGTGCTAGTTGGTGCCGCTACGCTATTGTTTACCTGGAAACTTGCTTCTTTGCCGGGCGGTGTTAGCCCTCAGGAACTAGCCTACATATCTAGCGCCGACTCTGGTCGTGAGCTGATACAAAGTCCTGCTTTTTTGTTCCATAAGATATGTACGTACACTCTGGTTAAACTTGGCGCTCACCACATTGTGTTCTTCAGGCTAGTAAGCGTTGTGTTTGGCTTCGCGGCGGTTTCTGGCCTGTACTTCATACTTGGGCGTTGGTATAGCAAGCGTGTGGCGCTCCTCGGAAGCTTGTTGTTTGCCTCTTCGACCATTGTGCTACATGCTGTGCGGTCTGCTACTCCAGAAGTATCCTATCTCCTGCTTGCCTCGGTTATCGCCGTTGGGCTGTCTCTGCAATCGTCTAAACACCATAAAAAAGCCCTCTTTGTTCTTATTGCCAGTCTATGTCTTACCCCTTACATACCTGGATTTATATGGCTGTCGGTTGCAGTATGTGTCTGGCAGGGTCGCCGCATCATACGCGCCGTCAGCCGCTCGCCGCTATGGCTTAAACTGCTTTGCGGAGCAAGTATTATTCTATTGCTAGCGCCCGCCATAATGGCAGTATGGTCGCAACCGCGCGAGATTTTCGCTGTCGCAGGCCTCCCCACACATAGCGAATCGGCGCTGTTCTATTTGCGCCGTATACCATCAACTCTTTCTGCGCTTATCTGGCGGTATAATGACGGGACAGCAAGCCAGTGGGCAAGCAGTACAGCTATTTTCGACGTCTTTACGCTGGCTATGGCTGTGCTCGGGATATACTCGCTCCGCTATGAGCATCGGCTTATGCGTGGACGGCTACAGGCTGGTTTGACGGCGTTACTGTTTACGATGATTGTTGCCGGTGGGGCTGTGGGTTTCGTGGCGCTGGCTCCAATAGTTTATCTGTTGGTTGCTGGCGGTATAGCTTTCATGCTGCAGCAGTGGTTTACTGTGTTTCCTAAAAATCCAGTCGCCAGAGGTTTAGCGGTCGGACTTCTTTGCGTGAGCGTAGGGATGTGCTCGTACTACCATATTTACAGGTATTTCGTGGCATGGCCGTATACAAACCAGGCAAAAACGGAGTTTCAGCAGTCATATCTGGTAAAATAAGTATAAGAAGGAGAACCAATAATGAGTAAATTTGATCAAGCAAAGATGCTGTTGCAGATGAAAAAGCTGCAAAAAGAACTACAAAAAATGGTAATAAATGTCGAGAAAGGTGATGGCGCTGTTCGTGTTGAGATTAGCGGCGACCAAAAAATTAAAAAAGTGCATATTGATCCGGACTATGTTGACCTCGATGACATAGCCGAGCTGGAACGTTGGGTCGAAGACGCTGTAAAAGAAGCCATTCAAGAGAGCCAAAAGGTGGCTGCCGAAAAAATGCAGCCGTATATGGGCATGCTTGGTAACCTGGGCTTGTAAAGGAATTACTTGTGCCACTACTTCCTCAAGCGCTTGAAGATCTGATCGAGCAGTTTGCTAAACTACCAGGAGTTGGTCCGCGGACTGCCGAAAGGTACGCCCTTGGCATACTACGTCGATCTGACGATGACGCCCAGCGCTTTGCCCGTGCCGTACAAAAACTTCATACCGGCATCAAAACCTGTCCTGTGACATTTGCCCTCATCAATAGCGACCAAGAAGTATCGCCGCTTTACTCATCATCTGAACGAAACAAGCAGCTTATCGCCGTCGTAGAAGATGCGATTGATATTGTAGCGCTGGAAAAAACTACCCAGTTTAAAGGTACCTACCATGTGCTAGGAGGATTAATAAGTCCGATTGACGGTGTCACCCCAGAGCAACTTCACCTGGCGGAGTTAATTGAACGAATCAAGACCGACAAGACAGAAGAACTCATTCTTGCCCTCAACGCCAGCGTAGAGGGTGAGAGCACCGCGCTCTACATTCAAAAAATGCTTACCGACGCTCATCTAGATATCAACATAACCCGCTTGGCGCGTGGCTTGCCGGTTGGGCTAGACTTGGAATACGCCGACCAGGTCACGCTTTCACGCGCTTTAGAACACCGCACAGCGTTATAGCTTGCCGTAAGGCAGATAGGCGAGTAACGGTTTTGTTTTTGTTACACAACCAGTACACTATAGACAAGCATATGAAATGGGATACTCTCCACAGTATATTAGTCGTACAGCCCGAAAATCCGGACGCTGATAGTGTGGCCGCCGCGCTTGCACTGGAAGAAATCCTGGGTGATGCCGGTAAAAAAGTAACTATCTACAGCTACGTCAATATTCCTAGCTACCTGGGCTATATACAAGGTGCCGACAGGATCACCGAGGAGTTTCCTAAATCGTTTGATGCAACAATTATTGTTGACACGGTAACCGCAAGTCTTCTAGAGCATACCTTGTCCGGTTCGCGCCTAACGGCCATCACAAAAAAACCGTGTCTCATACTTGACCATCATCCGACTACCAACGATTTGCCGCTGCCGCATGCCGAATATTACGCTAATTCAAAAGAGACCGTTTCGTCTGGCGAAGTAGCATACCGACTAGCTACCGACCAAAAATGGGCAATCAACCCAATGGCCGCAACGCATATTGTTGAGAGCATGTTGGCCGACACCTTAGGGCTCACTACCGAGCTGGTCAAAGCCGATAATGTTATGGTTGTTGCGGAACTGCTTAAACTAGGCGCTTCTTTGGCCGAAATCGACACACGCAGACGAGGTTACATGAAAAAATCCCCCGAAATTGTGGCCTATAAAGGAGTACTGTTGCAACGGATTGAATACTTGTTGGAGGGCAAATTGGCTTGGGTGGCTATTCCGTGGGGCGAGATCCAACGTTACAGCCCGCATTACAACCCCAGCATGCTTGCACTCGAAGAACTCCGTAACACCGAGGGCGTTGAAGTATCGGTTGCTATCAAAAGCTATCCTGACGGCAAAATAACCGGCAAAATCCGGGCTACTGTGCCAATCGCTTCAGATTTAGCCGGACATTTCGGTGGTGGCGGACATGCCCATGCTGCCGGTTTCAAAACCATGGCCTGGAAACTCGGTGAGTTAAAACTAGAACTCATCAAAAAATCCCAGGAGCTTTTATCGTGAGACTACTGGATTACAAGCCGGGCGAGCTCGCGGAAAAATTACAAAAGTACCTTGAAAACGATGAAAGTTATCGAAAGGTGTTTAATTATACTAAGCAGCGGTTTGAAGAAGATTCAAACCTTACAGCCCATAATTGGGGACATGCCTATAGGGACACCATAAATGCACTTGTTATTGGAGAGGCGGAAGGGGCTGACATGTCAATAGTCCTGCCTGCTATAACCATGCACGATATTGGGTTTCTCTACGGCGCAACGGGCAAAACGCATGGTGCTGTGGGCGCAGAAAGGGTTGGGCAATTTTTGGAAGAGGGCGGCATACTATACTCGGCAGAAGACATTGATAAAATCGCTAGTTGTATTAAAACCCACAAAGGCAGCATGCACGGCGAACAACCTGAGACACTTGAAGCAAAAGTAGTCGCCGATGCAGACCTACTTGAAAAATTTGGGGCATTTGGTGTTTATCAAACCATCCGAACCTTTGCTGAGTTTAACTGGTCTCTACAAGATTACCTTGATCGAGGCCAAAATGTCCTCACTTTGACACTTTCAACAGCCGCCGGACAACGCCTAGCAAAGAGCGCCCAGCAATTTGTTGTAGACTTTGTTAAAGAGTTGCAAGAGGCCAACGAACCATACGAGGACAAAGAATGAAGCTATACAACACACTCGGCAGAAAAACCGAAGAATTCAAACCACTTGAAGGCAAAAAAGTGAAGATGTATGCCTGCGGCTTAACGGTCTACAGCCAGCCGCATATTGGTAACTGGGTAGCGTATATTTACTGGGATACCTTGGTACGAACATTGCGTGCTAGCGGGTACGAGGTTGACCATGTACAAAATATAACCGACGTAGGACACCTCACCTCTGACGAAGATGCTGGCGAAGACAAGATGCTTAAAAGTGCCCTCCAAGAAGGAATCACTGCGTGGGATGTCGCCGAAAAGTACATTAAAATTGCCGATCATGAGGCGGTTGAGCTGCTTGGTTTGTTGCGTCCTAAACATATGCCACGCGCCACCGAATACATTCAGCAGCAAATTGATTTTGTGAAAGCGCTGGAAGAAAAGGGCTATACCTATCAGATTGCCGACGGCGTGTATTTTGACACCAGCAAATTAAAAAATTACGGTGAGCTTGCCCGGCTTGATATTAAAGGTTTGCAGTTTGGTGCCCGTGTTGAAGACACCGGCAAGAAAAATCCAACCGATTTTGCTGTCTGGAAATTCTCAGACCCAACCGAAAAGCGTGACATGGAATGGGATAGCCCCTGGGGCAAAGGCTTTCCTGGGTGGCACCTCGAGTGTTCTGTCATGGCTCGCGAACTGCTTGGCGACCAGATTGACATCCATACCGGTGGTATTGACCATATTCCTGTACACCACACTAATGAAATTGCACAAACCGAAGCTGTAACCGGCAGCCGATTCAGCCAGTTTTGGATCCACGCCAATCACATAAAAGTTAACGGCACAAAGATGAGCAAGTCGCTTGGCAACATCATAACCCTCGACGACATTCAGGGAAAAGGCTATGACATTGAAGCGTTTAAGCTCCTAGTGCTCAGCAAACATTACCGAACCGAAGGCAACTTTACCTGGGAGAATTTGAAAGCTGCCCAAAACCGACTGAACGAAATTCGGGCATGGGCAGACTTGCGACACCAACCAAGTGCCAACACTATGCCTACCGAGCTTGATGAGCTTTTTAGGGATACCAAGGCCGCAATGCTTGAAGCGGCGCAAAACGACCTGAATACACCAGGCGCGCTTATTGCACTCGGCAAGCTGATGGATTACATGTCGAACATCCCGATACCGGGCGTGGAAGGGAAGTATACCGAGGGAACATTACACTTCATTGATGATCTTCTCGGACTCCACCTTGGTCACAGACCCGACATTACTGACGCCCAAAAGCAACTTATTAAAGAGCGCGAGGCGGCTAGAGAAGCCAAAGACTGGCCAAAATCAGACAAGCTCCGCAGTAAGCTCGAACAAGATGGGGTTGAGATCAAAGATACCTCTCACGGAACAGTCTGGAACCGTATCTAACCTATCGACAGACGGTTCCCGACTAGTTGTGCGACCTCTCTCACCCTATTGGTGTACCCCCACTCATTATCAAACCAAGCCGATACCCGAACAATGGTACGGCCTTGTTT
>CAZHPF010000058.1:0-6360 GCA_964534095.1 uncultured Candidatus Saccharibacteria bacterium | reverse complement strand
TTTTGAAGGGCGGGTTCGTAGGTGTACCGATTGGGTTGGCTGCTGCGTTACGGGGCATACCAATGGTCACGCATGATTCAGACGTGCTCCCTGGGTTGGCTAATCGGTTAGTAAGCCGATGGGTAACGGTGCATGCCGTTGCATTACCATCGAGTTACTATGCATACCCACTCTCCAAAACGAAGCAAGTTGGTGTGTTAGTGGAGGCGGCCTATGTTCCTGTCACGCCACAGTTACAGAAGAGTTATAAAAAACACATTGGCGTACCCGTTGCTGGCCAGCTTTTGCTCATCACCGGGGCTAGTTCGGGTGCAGTGGCAATCAACGAGGCAGTAGTGAAGGGGATAGACCAATTGCTGAGTGAATTTTCTGGCCTGCACGTCATACATCAGGTAGGTAAAGGAAAAGCCGACGTGTATGGATCGTATACACATGAGCGGCTCGCGGTGCTAGAGTTTTTGCGTCCCATGTATCTTTATATGGGGGCGGCTGACGTTGTCGTCACACGGGGGAGCGGGAATACCATTGCCGAGCTAGGGACTCAGGGTAAGCCCGCAATTGTAGTGCCAAGCCCTTACTTAGCGGGCGGGCATCAGTTGAAAAACGCTGAAGCACTAAAAGAGCAGGGGAGTGCATGTATTGTACAAGAAAACGTATTGTACGATACACAACAAGGCTTAATGGCCGCTGTACGGAAATTACTTACATCCAGCACAAAGCGCCAAGAGCTTGCAAGCAAATTGCAGGCTAATACATTAACAGGTGCAGCTCGTAAGCTCAGCGAGATTATTATTACTCAAGCTGATAGCCGGCAGAATGGCAGCTCTACATGAGGTTAAGACGTAAACGTTCATCTACTCTGATATCAGGCCGTCGAGCAACTACTTATTCTCAAACTAAAACCCCTGTATTTTCCTACTATAAAGGTCAGCGTGGTACTCAAGCGGATAGTAATAACCCGTCGCGTACCCAACCTGTTCGCGACCAAAGCCGATTTGGTGTTCCAGATCATCGCCGCCACCGCTTTCAGCTAAAACATATACCAACCTATATTGCGCTGTGTATGCTAGGGGGTGCACTTTTGTATACATTGTCGTTGTCGGCTAGCCCGCGTGTTGTCATTGAACAAGCACCTGGCGTAGTGCAACGTGACGTCAGTACATACCGAGCAGACATACAGGCGTTGTGGCGCACATCACCCTTTAATCGAACCAAAGTAACAATAAACGCCCAGCGTACAAGACAAGCTATCCTGGATAATTATCATGAGCTGAGCGATGTGCGTATACAGTTACCTTTGGTTGGGCATCGGGCTACGATCGTGCTTGTGCCTGCCGCACCCAGTCTTCAGATCCAAGCCGAAAACGGAAGATTCTATCTGGATGCTGATGGCAAGGCGTTAGCCGATACGTCTCACGTTACTACTTCAAATTCCGTTCCGACCGTTCAAGACGAGAGTGTACTGGCAGTAGATCCTGGCCAGCCAGTGTTGCCGCAATCGCAAGTGCTCTTTATCCTTCAGCTGTTTACGGAACTAGACGCTGCACATGTGCCTGTTAAATCAATTACGCTCTCAGATCAAGCAGTTAGTCAGATCGACTTTCGTACCCCTGATCACACCTACTATGTGAAGTTTCAAGCCGATGGGTCAGTTGATGTTCGGCAGGCAGTAGGAACCTATCTGGCGGTTCGTAAAAAGTTTCAAGCCGAAGGAATTAAGCCAGGGGAGTACCTGGATTTGCGCGTATCCGAAAAAGCGTTTTACCGTTAGGCTCATGTATACCGTAAACACATACGGCAAGACGATGGATAGTAAGGCAGCAGTAAGCCGCGCTACTTCTCTACTTCTCCGCTAGTTCGTAAAATGTTCATATTTGCTAAACAGGAAGTTTCTCCAAAAAAACTATACGAAACTATAGAGTTAGTAAAATGTCAAAAAATATATTTGGACAAGAAAAACAGGGAATAGCAAATAGTGCAATGGAACTTGTGAAAAAGCAAATCTTTTCACGACATTGCTGTGGAAAAGTCAAATAGCGTAGTGAATCTTACGTGAGACACTAGAGAGCCCTAGGGGTGGGATCAAGCAGCTAATAATACAGAGTAAAGTTCGCGGGGTGCATGACACTGATCAGCCCTTAAACCCTAAATATACAAAATAGTCCCCTGCAGGGGCTGTATCAGTTGTCCTCTTATACCAAGATATTAGAGTCGCAAAATATACATTGTGCGACGTTATGTCTATAACCTGTGTTGGTGTTCTCTACTGTTACTTTGTAGGCTTACGGTTTTTATTGTTACTGCAAAACGCCCCGTTTTTATATTTGCCCTGCCTATTCTATCTGCCTAACCTAATTAGCATACGGGTTTATATACTACCCGTCTAACGACCCTACAATAACGTTCGTAAAACGTTCGGTTTCTGTTAATGGTGATAACGGCACGAATCTGCTAAGGCGTGGCTCAATGTCTACAACCCAAAAACGGGGTGCTTCGGTCGTCTGAGCCGGATATCCGTAAAGACATTCCTCGGAGCCTAGGTCATATAGCCTTGGCAGCACGGCCAAAGGTTTTTGACGGTAATAACCAGTGTAAAGTCTATGTGCAAACGCTTGCTCTATGGCGGTTAAGTTCTCCGAATCGATGGCTGCAGGCCTGATGATTTGGACGGTAGCTGCAAGTATGTAGCCATGCGGATGGCGATAATCGGTTGCAGCTTGGACGGCAGCCTGGTCAGCAACATGCTCCCTGGGATATAGCCCCCACTGGTGCGGTACAACGGGCGAACTGGTGGCATCTTCAAGCCGGGCAAATTCTCTGTCGGTTCGCCTGAGGTGTCGCCGAAGACCGTATGTCCACGGCACTCCATCAAGTTCAACCGAACGCACAAAGTGAGTGTGTGGTTCTGCGGCCGCAGCGCGCATCTCCGCTTTGCTATGGAGTAATGGAGTGTCAGGCGAGATTTTAGGTAGTTCTAAACCGAAGTGCCGTACGATATTCATAAAGGAAGACCTATAGGGTAAAATCTGGCTATGAGATTATTGAGCGAGATCGTATGTAGCTTTAGCAGTACGCTTGAACTGTGACTTAGACTGAAGGTTTAACAAGATGGTTGTTTCTTTGACGTAGCGACTCTTAAGGACTTCTTGAACAATTTCATCCCGGTGCAATGGCTTGCCTGCTTTACGGAGAACTTTTTCGATGATGTCGCTCACAGTACCAGTCGCATATCCCCACTCCTTGAGGGCGTACAGACCGCGGCCGATGAGTACAAACCGTTTGTCTTTGATAAGTTCGTTATGGATAGCTTGGGTAGTGACTTCTTTACGCTTGAAAGAACTCTCTTTGATGGCCTTGGCAATCTCGTTAAAGTGCATATGACTTCCCTTTTGCTGAAGGATAACGTAGATTTTGTCGCGGATATTTTTAGGGTTAACGGTTGGCCATTTTACCAGCCCCCACTTGCCATTGAGAGTAGCGAGAGATTTACTAGCAGAAGCTAGCGCCTCGGCCTCTGTAGCGTCGTCGTAGCTTGCCTGTTTGGCGATTTCTTTAATGCCAGATGGTTTGCCGAGTGCCTTAACAGTGTCAATAATCGCTTCAATGCGTTTTTTGATGGCTTTTTCGTCCTGTGTTCCCTTGATGGCTACGCTTAAGTAATAGTGATCATTTTCGTCAATAACAACTAGTTTTGGGCATAACTGAGCCAAAAAAGATATACGTGCTTGGTCTAAGCGACTATTTTCTTCTGATAATTTAGCGCTTAGATTGCTCACACGGGCTACGCCGCCGAGTTCTTTTAAGAGTGCCATGAAGGTGTCTTGTGCTGTAACCACCTGGGGCAGCTTGCTATCGCTTGCCTGCACTTTAAGTGATGTTATAACGGCTTTTTCCAGCTGTCTCACCCGCTCACGAGTAATACCAAGTAATTCCCCGATCTGCTCTAAGGTTTCTTTGCGGTCAAATAAGCCGAATCGTCGGGAGATAATCTCGCGTTCGCGTTCTTTAGGGATAGCAGCAAGTACGTCATTTGCGACTTTTTCTATCTCCAGCTGGGGTGTATCCGACATTGTATTCTCCGTCCCGCCCATCAAATTTGTAAAACTGATACATTAATTGTATAACATACAGACAAAAAGTCAACTATATTTTTTGACTACAGTTATTATAGCACGAAGTGGTGTTAATTTACATAATCATGTATGCCAATATCACCACAGAATAAGGTTGTAATAAGTGTAAAGATTGTGGAAAAGTATGTATTTTTGTAATTTACGAGTAGCTACTTCTTGCGGCGTGGAGTTGACCGGCGTTTCTTGGCTGTTGGGGCAGCCTCTAACAGGGTTTTTGCTTGTTCGTGGGTGAGAGTGTCGGGGGCTGTTCCCTTAGGAATTTTAGCGTTTTTCTTACCATCTGTTACATACGGGCCGAATCGTCCATTGAGCACTTTTACTCCGTCTCCGAAGTCGGCGATGTTTTTCTCTGCTTCTGTTTTGAGCTTAGCTGCGTAGAGCTCGTTTGCCTCTTCTAGTGTGATAGTAAGAGGATCAAGCGGTTTTATGCTCACAAACAGCTTATCAACGACAATATAGGGTCCAAACCGGCCGATATTAGCTTTAATGTCTTTGCCGTCTTTTGTTTGCCCAAGTAGGCGTGGAAGGTTAAACATCTCCAGTGCCTGCTCAAGGGTAACGGTGTCTATTTTGGCTCCTGTTGGCATGGGGGCAAAGGCTGGTTTTTCGACGTCGTCCTTGGTGCCAATCTGCAGCATAGGGCCAAATCGACCAAATCGAGCAAAGACAGGTTTGCCTGATTTAGGGTCGGTACCTAGTTCTCTCGCCTGAGAAGCCTCTGCGCGACTAATGTCCTCTGATTTTTCAACTACCAGATGAAACGGATCATAAAATTCTTGTAGCACTTGTTGCCAGCCGGTTTTCCCCTCGGCAATATCATCAAATTCGTCTTCAACTTTTTTAGTAAAGTCATAATCGACGATGTCAGGGAAGTTTTTTACCAAAAAGTCAGTAACGACTTCCCCTGTATGGGTTGGTACGAGCTTGTTTTTGTCATTGCCATAAGGGGTGGCAAGAACCTCTTCTTTAACACCACCCTGGTCTAGTTTTAGAGTAGTAACAGGCCGTTCATTCCCTTCTACGTCGGTTTTTTCAACATATTCACGAGCCTGGATAGTACCGATAGTCGGTGCATAGGTACTTGGACGCCCTATGCCCATTTCTTCGAGTGCTTTTACTAGAGAGGCTTCGGTGTAGCGAGCGGGAGGACGGCTAAAGCTTTGCTCTGCCTGGGCTGAAGCAAGGTTGAGCACATCTCCGGTTGCCAGAGGCGGCAGAATTTTATCGTCACCGCTTCGACCCCATACTTTCAAAAAGCCATCAAAAACTAATATTTCTCCTTCGGCCACAAAATGTTCATTTTTGGCGGTGGCGTTATAGGCAATTTGCACAGTTGTTTTTTCAAGTTTAGCCGGAGCCATCTGACTGGCCAGCGCCCGGCGCCAGATGAGGCCATAAAGCTTCTGCTGGGTAGCATCTGCCCCTGCGGTGGTTTTAGCGGGGTTGGTTGGCCGGATAGCTTCGTGGGCTTCCTGGGCACCGCTGGTCTTTGTTTTAAAACCGCGCGACTGATGGTACTGTGCGCCATACTCTTTGGTGATGAACGCCTGCATAGCACTAGTAGCAATGGGACTTAAGTTGAGCGAATCGGTACGCATGTACGTAATATGACCTTGCTCGTAGAGCTTCTGAGCCACGCTCATAGTGGTACGTGGGCTCCAGCCTAAGCGGCTGCCCGCAATTTGCTGCAGTGTGCTAGTGGTGAATGGTGGGCTTGGGCTACGCGACGCTGGTTTTTTGTCGATAGACGTCACAGAGAACGCTTTGCCTGTCAGACTTTCCAGGAATGTGTGCGCAGCTTGCTGAGTTGGGAATTTGGTTGGACACTCAGCGGGTAGTTCGGTGCCGTCCGATAAGGTGAATAGTGCCGTAGCTTTGAACGTCACGATTGGTTCAAACGCCTGGATCTCGCGTTCCCGCTCCACGATCAAGCGTACTGCAACAGATTGAACTCTGCCGGCACTGAGACCTGGTCTGACCTTTTTCCAGAGAACCGGGCTGAGCTCATAGCCAACAAGCCGATCAAGGATACGACGGGCTTGCTGGGCGTCAACCAAATGTTTGTCTACTTGCCGGGGATTTTGGATAGCTTCTAAAATGGCGGGCTTAGTAATCTCGTGGAACACAATACGCTTGGTCTTGGCTTTGTCGAGCTTAAGGGTTTCGCTTAAGTGCCACGCAATATCCGCCCCTTAGCGGTCTTCATCGCTTGCTAACCAGGTGGTTT
>CAZHPF010000057.1:0-6451 GCA_964534095.1 uncultured Candidatus Saccharibacteria bacterium | reverse complement strand
CGTAAAGCTCATCATAGCGGCTGTAATTTCAGCCTCATTCGCTTCACTCCCAAGCAGAGCAATAGCTGCCAGTTCATGGATTGAGCCTACTCGTGCATCGCCAACTTCAATCGGCGGTTCAAAAGTATAGTACATATTATCTTGTTCAAATGTAGCAATCTGCATAGTCAAACAATACCACGATCGTTATTTACTGCAAGCATGACTGGATTGGAGGTTCACTGCTGATAGTATCGCAACTAAAGTTCATTACTGTTCAGCTGGATTGTCATGACTGCATAGCAAGACTTGCATAAGTGAAATTTCTTCACTTTGCCTTTTTCATCAGGAGGACTTAGTAGAATTGCGCCAAAGTCCTGAAGTTCCTCACCACATTTATCGCATTTAGGGCTAATAGCCATTGGTTAATCATACCAGAAAAAGACTTCCGAAGAAGTCTTTCATATCGTGTATGTTTGGATAGCCGCCGTAGAGTCTATCGGAATTATTATTCAGAGCATGCTGAAAAAAGCGACTCTGTAGCCATTTGGGTCGGTAACAATAAATTCGCGCTGTTGCCAAGGATAATCTTGTGGTTTTCCTAAAGGCCGTATGCCATTGGCAACGACTTTCTTGTAGACAGCGTCAACATCTTTCACTTGAACTTGAAGGTATATGCCCGCTCCTTTATGTGTGGCTCCAGCGTCTTCCTTATACTCTTCTGACACCACTTTACTTTTGTGAAGTAGTTCTACCCAGAAATCACCCAGGTTTAATGTCGTAGCAATGTCTAATTTTTCTTCAGTTACTATAAACCCGAGCTTCTCGTAAAACGTCGTAGACTTTTTTATATCATCAACAAGTAAAATTATTCCCGCTACTTTATCCATAGCTTTATCATAGCAAAAGGCATTTGCGAAGTCTTTAAAAACGTAGCCCCACCAAAGAACCATCATAGAGTTTACTGCAACCCCTAAGTATAGCTCCTCTTGTCGATAGATAAGAATTTCACTAGTAAAGTTTTTCTAATCGTGTGTTAGTAAATCACGAAGTAATTGAGTAATAGCCACTAGCGTACGTTGACTGCAGGCTGTACTTTCACCCTCCATATGTTCGATGTTAGCAGAAATTGCTCTTAACTCATCGCCACTAATCTCGCCGACTATATCCATTATGTGCGCTTGAACTGCAGCAAGCCCTAGATTTTCTGTTAGCGTTTTGGGTTGAACGGCTAAGTGGCTTGGCGGCTGGTCAGCTCGTAGCTCCACCATGTCAGCAAACGCCTGGCCTGCCGACCCTTCGACTCCAGCTACGTTTACGCCCCAGTCCCAAAGTACTGGCATGCCTCCATATTGGCGTCCTCGTGACTGGAATGCTTGGTATACTTCAACTTCTTTAGAGTCCGCAGCAGGATTACCCACCTCTTTAAAAATTGACAGTTCAACCCCTAAAGCTTCAACATCGCCTGAGCCTATACCGCCAGAATAGTGTCTTGCTACATAAATGATTCCTTCGGGTAGCCAAAGACTAACTTTTTCTGTTTCGTCACCAATTCTATAGGATGGATTGCGTGCCAAAGTTTCTAACACTACCATAACAAAGTCTGCACGCTCTTCTCGAGTGGGGAGTTGGTGCATGGTTTCAAACTCTGGAAGTGGTGCCTCTGTATAAGGATAGACGTCATGAATAATCATAATGACATCATAACATATTTACTCTATATTTTCAAGTATTGCCGTTCTACGTACTGTAGGATTTCGGGAAAATCCTCTTGCTCGATAAAATGCTTGCCGCCTGAAACTTTTATTACGTTGCCGTGAGAGCGTTCTGCTATATACTCAAACTCTTGCTGTGGGATATAGGCGTCTTATCTCCGTATACCAGCGCTGTTTTTTGTTGGTGCGATCTTAAACTCAGCCAATACTTTAACTCGCTCTAGAGCTTTGGGATAGCTGACCTTAAACATTTCTTCCAATTCTGGCGGAACATCAAATGCCACGGTTAAAGTCGTGGTGCTGTCTTTTTCTACAAGTTTGTAACTTTCCTTGCCGCCAGTCCACTCTTGGGCACGTTCCCGTTTTCCGTCATCCTGCGTATCTGCACTGTGTCTAAGCAGCAAAAATTCGTTTGTCGTGAGCTTTTCAACCAAACTTGTCACGCCGTACCCGTTTGCAGAAATGAACTGTACTTTGTTGCCTTCTTTCAGATCACCAACCATGTGTGTCCCTGGGTCGATGATACCTGCCCATTGCCGGAATGTTTCGTCTTGCCACAGAGTATCCCATACCCTTTCTTTAGTGGCTTTTATCTCAACTGAGAATCGCATTTCTTTCATAGCGTAAGTATAACAAAAAACTTCCGTTCGCGTAGTGACGAAACAAGAAGTCTTTGATAGCGTTTGTACTTGGAGGTCTACCGTAAGGAAATTAAAAAATCCCAAGGGAATGATTTTACTAAAACGAAGGTTCGTTGTTAATGTTATGGCGGCTCAACTTACTAGTACCGCGTAGACTAATAAGCCTGCGCTGGATTGTAATCGAAGTGACGAAACGCCCTCGGGGGAGCGGGTACAGCAATTTCACCAAATTCTGCATCAGCAAGTTCTTTGACGGCATCATTAAAATCTTCGCGTTTCCTCGCGATTTTGTGGACAGATAATAGCTTCTGCAGGTGAAAACATAAAAAAATAATACCATAATCTGATATTATTTACAATCTTGGAGGGCCAGGTGGGACTTGAACCCACGACACCCTGCTTAAAAGGCAGGTGCTCTAACCAGCTGAGCTACTGGCCCGGAGTTGTGTAACTACAAAACTTTAGCAAATTACCTCTGTTTTGGCAAGACTTCTGGCGACGCTGCCTATAAGAGTGTGTTATATTCAGACCATAAACATAAGGAGCTCTCATGCAACAACGAAATCCTATTACCGTCATTCTACTGACACTTATCACCTTTGGTATCTATGGCATTTACTGGCAAGTGGTCACCAAAAACGAAATGAACGCCCGCGGAGCTACTATCCCTACGGCGTGGCTGCTCATTGTCCCCCTTGTTAATATCTGGTGGCTCTGGAAATACTGTGAAGGAGTTGAACACGTGACAGGCAGTAAATTATCAACTATCTTGGCTTTTTTGGTGTTATGGCTTGCCAGCATCGTCGGGATTGGCATTATCCAAGATACGTTCAATAAAGTGGAGGCTGCACCCGCAAACGGTTCAGTACCGCCCGCACCAGGCGCTCCTCTGCCGCCAACTAATCCTGTTCAATAACTTCTTGTCTACAGGCTGTGCTTAGAACGACGGCCTTTGCGATGCTCTTTTGGCTTGGTTGACCATATTAGTAAAAGCTGAGACATGGCTGTCGCACCTATAATGAGTCCTTCCGCCTCACGAACTTGGGTGCCGATGCTACTTTCGTAAAAGGCAGTGCTTACCGAAGCAGGCAATAACGTAAGTGACAAAATAGCGAGCATGGCGCTTACAAACAACAATGGCACTACCTGCAAAATAGCGGTGTTTTTGCTTGCTGTACGTCGGGCAAATAGCAGCATAAGTAGAACAGGTAAAAACTGCAGGGCAAGTTTGGCTATAAGGGTAGCATCAACATTTCGGGCTACGCTCGATACTACCAGGCTCGCATCATCGCTGAACTGCTGCACAAACAAATTCCCAGCCGTGACACCAACGAACAGATAAACGGCACTTACGCGAAACAAAACCGCGAGCACGAAGGGTACGGCCATAATTAAGCCAAGAATGATGAGTACTGACATACTGCCAGTCTAGCATAAGCGCGACTCTGTCGCGAAGAGGTTTATCTATGCTCCGATGCGATCGCGACGACGCTTGCCTTTTGCATTTTGTTCAATGTATTCAATGATTTGACTGGCAATGTTACGGCCGGTAACTTTTTCTATAGCGAAACCGGGGCTTGAGTTAACTTCCAATACCAACGGCCCGCGATCAGAGCGCATGATATCTACACCACAGATAGATAGACCCATGGCTTTGGCGGCTTTTTGTACGGTTTTGCGCTCTTCGTCAGTTAGTTTTACGACTACGCCCTCACCGCCCTGATGGATATTTGAGCGGAAATCGTCATCAAGAGATTGGCGTTTCATGCTTGCCACTATCTTGCCTCCGACAACAAAAGCACGAATGTCAGTACCGGCCGATTCTTTGACGAACTCTTGGAGTAGAATGTTGGTTCCGTCGTCATCCATAACGTAAAATGCTTGCATTACACTCTTGGCGGCTTTTTTGGTTTCGGCCAACACCACGCCATTGCCATGGGTACCGCTGGCAAGCTTTATAATTACCGGAAACCCGCCCATGTCATCGATTTGGTCGTCGAGGTCGCTCACACTTCGGGTAAACACCGTTTTGGGTATACCGATTCCGGCGCGAGCAAGTAGTTGGATGGTACGAAGCTTGTCACGGGAGCGTGCAATGGCAATTGAGCTGGCCGTTGTGTAAACCCCCTGCATTTCAAACTGGCGTACAATCGCCGAACCATAGCGCGTCATGCTGCTGGCAATACGAGGAATTACTGCATCAAAATCCTGTAACACTTCGTTGTCAATGTATTTTACTACTGGATTATTTTGTTCAATAGCGGCGTAACAGTCTTTATACTTAATCACCCGCGCTTCGTGGCCGCGCAGTAATGCTTCTTCTTTGAGCCGTTTGGTCGAGTAGTTCCCCGGGCCGTTTGACAAAATAGCGATACGCATGATTACGCCTCCAAATCCTCTATACCTCGCGGTGCGGTGAGGCCAAAATCTTTGAGGAGCCGCTGGCGATTTACATGAGAAACGTCGACATTGACCATGAACCGATTTTTGAGCGCGTGCCTTCCTACTAAAACCGGGAACAGATTGTTAGTGCGATCGGCCAATGTGAAGCTAGTACGAAACACCTTGTTGCCCAACTTTACCCGCAAACGAACTTCGTAACGGACTTCTTCCTGGCCGTTGCTGCTGCGCACAGTCACTTCAGCGAACTCTTTGGTAGAGAAACTCCGGGGTACCGCAGCACATGGGTGCCCAAGCAGTTTGCACGTAAGCATTTCCTGGCCATCAATAGACCGTACCTTGATAGCTGAAGCATGAATCGATGAGCGAAACGCACCTGTATCAATTTTTGCTGGTATACCAAGAGCCAGTCCCACTAAATCGATGGGTTCGGCGCGGCCTATGATAACTTGATACTTGCTCATTACTTTTACCTTACGCTTAATATTTGTGTAATACCAGTAGTGCCACCTATGTTTTTGTAAAGTATAGATATAATAGCATAATAATGATGGTAGCGCAACAGCAAAGGCGTTAGTTTGCTGCTCGCACGCGAAGATATGCCAGGGCTATGCCACCTACAAGGAGAACGACAAGACATATCAGCAAAGGAATGAGACCTTTTTGATCAAGTTCAGTCTGTCGACGTTTCATGTTAGATCGTATTATCTACTGGGACAAATGAAAATACAAGCAAGGAGAATACTACGCCCAGAAGCCTTTTTTGCCGGAAGTCTTTTGGAATTCTTCTAATAGTTGTTGCTGCTGTTTGGTAAGTTTAGTAGGAATGTCTACCACAATAGTTACGATATGCGAGCCACGTGAGGCACCACGCGGGCTACCAACGCCGTGGCCGGAAAGCTTAAAGTCAGTACCGCTCTGTGTGCCCGCGGGAATTTTCATACGGATTGGCCCATCAACCGTATCGACCTCTATTTCAGTACCTAGCGTGGCCTCTACCATACCGATATGTTCTTCAGACAAAATCAACGTGCCCTCACGGGTAAAGTGTTTGTGAGGTTTTACTCGGATATGCACGTACAGGTCACCGCGGGCACCATTCGCAGCCGCTTCGCCATGCTCGCGCAGACGTATCATCACGCCGTCATCGATGCCAGCAGGGACTTTGAGGTTGACCTCTTGAGCTGAACGTTGGGTACCTTTACCGTGACAAACACTACACACTTTTTCGGGGATTTTGCCTTTACCGTGACAGTCTGGACATGTTGTTTGCTGTTGAATATTGCCGAAGACGGTGCGTACCGCGCGGGTAACTTGCCCATTACCCTTACAGGTATCACAAGTCTTGAGTTCATAACCTGGTTCGGCAGTCGTACCTTTGCAATGCTCACAGACGCCTTCGATCTGTAGCTTAAGTGTTACCTCCGTGCCAAATACGGCGTCTTCAAAACTGATGTCAACGTTTGTCTCAACATCATTACCGCGCATTTCGCCACCGCGGCGTCCAGAATTGCCGCCGCCAAAGAAACTACCAAACAGGTCGCCAAGCCCTAAATCTTCAAAATCAAAGTTAACGTTCTGCCCTTGCCCACCAAAGCCTTGGAACCCTTCAAATGGATTACCGCCACCTGCCGCCCCACCGACACCGGCATGGCCAAACTGGTCGTAGCGCTGGCGTTTCTGCTGGTCTTTGAGAACCTCGTAGGCTTCGTTGAT
>CAZHPF010000056.1:0-6472 GCA_964534095.1 uncultured Candidatus Saccharibacteria bacterium | reverse complement strand
CTCTGCGGCGGGCGTAAAATGCTATAGCGCGACAGCTGATGCGCATGCTAACGAAATCCCCTGTGACAACCCTAGCTTGCCAGGGTTAAAAGACACCTTGCTTGATTTTGCAGGAGTAAGCTCGTTGGATGAGCTGGCCGACAGGTGCTTCTCGATCAGTATTGACTGGGCGGAGATTGACTGTGCTACAGATGTCGCAGAGGCTAATGCACCGCGTTGTATCAAAGAAAATCCGGATGAGAAAATATATGAAGCCATCGAATGCGCGGACTCCGGGTCGACTTTCAGCTTTGAAGAACGTAAATGCTATGCCATTACCGCAGATAACGTAGTGACCGAGCATGGCTGCCTTGATTCGGCATACATAGCGCTCAGTGCCGGAACTTACCCTGGAGGAAAATACGACGATGCCAGTAGTGGTTCAGGTGCAAGCCCTACCGTAGATAATGCTCCTACCACCTGCACCAGCGGAGACATTAGCGATAGGAACGACTGCCCTATCGTCGGATACCTAGTCCTGGCTATTAATGTTTTGAGTGCGGCTGTCGGCTTAATAGTAATAGCTGTTATTATCGCCAGCGGTATTCAGTACAGCGCTGCCCGTAACGATCCTCAAGCAGTGGCAAAAGCCAAAGGCAGGATTTACAGCTCAGTGTTAGCACTGGCGGTATACATATTTATCTGGACGTTTTTGCAGTGGGTTATACCCGGAGGAGTACTAAACTAATGATGAAGAAAATTATGATAACCGGCTGGATTTTTGGGCTATCCTTAGTGGCAGGAGTGTACCTGTTGCCTGCCACCGCTCAAGCAGTGTTAGCGCCGGGTTGTACATCACCTATATTAGGGCTGCCATCCTGGTACGAATACCTGGATGTAGGTCCTAAAAATGGTGATGACTGTGCCATTATCGGCCCAACGGTGCCAGCCGACCCTACAAGTATAGATTGGGAAAGGGCAGTGCCGCGCGTAGTAATGGCGGTTATTCAGATTATGCTGAGGCTGGCCGGGCTGGTAGCAATCGGCTTTACTATTTATGGAGGATTCCGCTATATCCTTAGCCAGGGTGAGCCTGAAGCAACTAAAAATGCTAAAGGCACTATCGTGGGTGCGTCCATCGGGCTAGTCATTGCATTATTTGCCGCAACAGTTGTAGGATTTGTGGGGAATATATTATGGAAATAATACGTACGTATGCCTACTATTTTGCAGCCCTTTTGAACCGGGACGATGTCAATATACCCAAAGACGCCAGTGGTAACCCGATAGCGCTTAACCAGTCTACCCTTGAAACAGTTTTAAAGGTGGTGTTTGGGTTTGCCGGCGGTGTGGCGCTTGTGTTTGTTGTGCTGGGCGGGCTTAAGTATATTAACTCCCTAGGAAACGCTCAAAACGTTGCCAAAGCCAAAGACACGATACTATATGCCATTATTGGGCTAATTGTGTGTATTTTGGGCTATGCAATTGTCGGCTTCGTTATAACAAGGACGACACAATGAACGTGCTACGCAAGGTATTCGTGCTGTTTATTATGGGGGCATTGCTTGCCTGTATTACTACTTCGTCAGCCAGTGCGGCAAGCGGGGATATAGCGCCTATCTGTTCCGATCCGGAGTTTTTTAATACTTCTACTTGTCGGGATGTTACTGAACATCAAGACAGCTCAAGTAACCGATTTTACGGGCCGAACGGACTTCTTACGAAAGCGGCAGGGATTATTACTTATATAGGGGGTATCGCCGCAATTATTATGATTCTGTTGGGCGCGTTTACCTTTATGACTGGTAGCGGCGATGCTAACTCGCTAGCTGCCGCCAAAAAAACAGTCGTATATGCATTGGCTGGCCTGGTAGTGCTTGTGTTGCCGAGTGCTATCATCAGGTTCGTTATTAGTAGGTTATAATAAAAAGGAGCAGTATGAAAAAAATAGGATTAATACTTACCACGCTCGCCCTGGCTGTTACCAGCTTAGTGTTTGCGACTCAAGCTGTGACGACCCAAGCAGCTGGCAGAGATGATGTGTGTGCGGGGCTTGATGCTGCCGTGGGTACGGCTGGTACCTGTGGTGCGTCAACGGGAGGTCAGACAGTTGAGGGCACGGTAGCGCAAGTCATACGAATTTTCTCGTACGTCGTAGGAGTAATCTCCGTCATCATGGTCATTGTCGGTGGTTTCCAATACGTCACCTCTGGTGGTGATAGCGGTAAAGTCACTACGGCCAAGAATACGATTATGTATGCGCTGATTGGCGTGGTCATAGTAGTGTTGGCGCAAGTCATGGTACGGTTCGTTATCGATAAAGTCCCCGGCTAAGAAGCAGACAAACTTGGACATACCCCTTGAAGCATAACCGAGCATTGTGGTATAAGTATCAGTAGAAAAGAAATAAGTACGAAAGGTATAGCATGATTAAGACGATTAAACGAATTTTTGCAGGAATGTTGGTAACTGGCCTGTTGGCGGCACCGGCTGCCATTCCGGTAGCCGTGCATGCAGCTCCGCTGTGTGACGGTGATGTGACCATTAGTGGCTGTTTAGGCGGTGGTGTGACAGATACTGATCCTAATGCAACGGGGACTACGAATGCTAGTGACCGAGTCACGGAAATTGCCCAGCAAGTCATCCGCATATTCTCCTACGTAGTAGGTATCATCTCCGTCATCATGGTCATTGTCGGTGGTTTCCAATACGTCACCTCTGGTGGTGATAGCGGTAAAGTCACTACGGCCAAGAATACGATTATGTATGCGCTGATTGGTATTGTGATTGTTGCTCTGTCGCAAATAATGGTCAACTTTGTGCTCGAAAGGTTCACCACTTAACAGCTTTAGGCTTGTCATTTAAAACACCCCGCTTTCGGCGGGGTGTTTTGCTACTATTCTTTGGGGTGATAAATAGCTATATGATGCAGCTGAATAGTAGCCCAGTAAGCAAGAGGAAGACCCGTTCAATCACGTATTTTTACAATAACTGTCTATTGGATTTGGATCTTTTTGACAGTATCTTGCTTAACTTTTGTGAAGCTGATTGTCAGTACGCCATCTTTTAGGATAGCTTCAATCTCGTCCTCTTTTACAGGTACTGGCAATGTAATGCTTCGGCTAAACTCGCCCCAGTAACATTCCTGTACAAAGTAATTCTCTACCCCTTCGTCACCGCCGGCACTCAGTGTTCCGCGGATGCTCAAGGTATTGTCTGAAATGCTAACATCCAGGTCAGATTTGTTTACTCCGGCTACGCGTCCTTTTACGAACAGACGTTCTTTCGTCTCGTATACATCGACAGCTAATTGCCCGGGGACTGTTTCGTCTTCATCCCAGGTATCATCGGCGGGAACCGCGGTAGTAGCCGCAGGATCGGCGGTGGTGCTTGTAGCGTCTGCAGACCCAAAGTCGTCATCTCCTAAAAAGGCAGCAGTTAACTCGTCTTCCATTAATAGATCTTCGTCACGGCTTCGGCGTGCCATATGTTGTTACCCTCCAACGTTAGTGTGAGTTGTTTGCTCACCTGTGCTTGTCTATTTGACAGCTACAGTCTCTTGATGCTGCATGTATTTGTAGTTTTTGTTAATTCCCAGTATAGCCACATGTAATGACCGAAGCAACAAACTGAGCTTATATTTACAACACATTAAACACAACAGTCGCATGGGTGGCCACGAAATACAAGATGTCCTACGATACATCTGTGTTTGGTATTGAATCTGTTATTGAACTAATTGCTCCGCATGTCTGTATGAGTTGTGGACTGGAGGGAAAAATTATATGCACATGGTGCCAACCGGATGCGTTCCCTGCACTACCAAGCCGATGCTATCGCTGCAAGCGGCTCACACATGACTTTTCGGTATGTAAAAGCTGCCGGTCAGGTTCTAAACTGCGCCGCGTCTGGTGCGCTACAGGATATGAGAAAGTAGCCAAAGATTTGCTGTGGTGTTATAAGTTTGATCGAGCGAGGGCTGCAGCCAATCCGATCGCACAGGCTCTAGATGCTATACTTCCCTTTTTAACCCAAGAAACTATCATTAGCTTCGTGCCAACCGCAACAAGCCGCCTACGATTACGCGGATATGACCAAGCTGAACTCATCGCCAAAGAACTAGCCAGGTTACGTAATTTGTCATGTGCGCGACTTGTAACACGGATCTCGCAGGCGCGACAAGTCGGTTCTACTAAACAACAGCGAGAACGACAAATGCATGGCGCTTTTGTGGTCACAAAGCCAGGTCTTTGTCAGAACGCAACTATACTTATCGTTGATGATATTATTACGACCGGCTCAACTCTAGAAGCCGTTGCTCGTATGCTGCGGACAGCAGGTGCGGCACACGTCGACGGTGCTATATTCGCGCAGCAAGCATAGGATTGGTATTTGAGCCTAAAACTGCTATAATCACCCCTGTTGTTTGGAAGGGTGTCCGAGTGGTTTAAGGAAACGGTCTTGAAAACCGTCGTGCCGGCAACGGTACCGTGGGTTCGAATCCCACCCCTTCCGCCATGATAGGTGAATCGACATTGTATGTTGGTGCACGTATCATGCAGAGTGGTTGTGCATGAGAACCTCTTAGGGGTTCGGCGGACGAGAAGCGCAAGACAAACAAAGCTGGCTTGGTTTGTCTGAGCATCGCAGGAAGGAGTGTGGCGTAGCCACGCGATATCCCACCCCTTCCGCCATGATGCATGAATCGAACGAGGTCTCGATTCATCGCAGCTATGCTACAATCCCATAACCCGGAGGAGTACCCAAGTGGCTGAAGGGGACGGTTTGCTAAATCGTTAGGGGGGCGAAAGCTCCCGCGAGGGTTCGAATCCCTCTTCCTCCGCCAGGAGAAGAACGGTCAGAGTGTCAGCTCTGGCCGTTTTCTCTTTATTTACTATCTGGCCTCGAGGCCTCCCCCATAACCCCCCTCCATGTCATTCTGACCAAGACATGTCTTTTTGTCATTCCGGCTCCCGAGCCGGAATCTAATCACCAAAAGAATTCCTATAGTTAACTGGATCCCGGATCTAGTCCGGGATGACAAGACAGGGAGGGCTTGGGGTGGAGCAGTCACCGACTTTGTCGCATTGCTCTTGCCTAGTTTGCTGGTACAATACGCTTATGCAACCAGGCGAGACAGTTCATCCTCATAACACAGAAAGCGCAGGGTCTCCTCCCACCGAGCCCATGTCAACGGAAGTGCCTCCTGTTTCCCCTGCACCTGCGGCTGAAAGTTCTCCGTACTCAGCGGATGCAAATCCTGCAGTATCGACTGAGATGGATGACGGAACGGTAAGTTGGGAAGCCTCCGAATATATTGACCATCAAAAGCCAGGTGGGTGGTATGCCATGTTAGTTGGTACGGCTATTGCCCTAGTCGCCCTAACGTACGTTATTTCAAGCGGAGACTATATTGTGACGGCAGTCATTGCCATAACGGCAGTTTTGTTCGGTATAACTGCCGCGCGAAAACCCCGAACCCTGCACTATGCAGTCGATCAACGAGGCATAAAGATCGGTGAGAAAGTGTATAACTTCGCAGACTTCAAGGTGTTCTCGGTGATAACCGATACTGCCATACATTCTATCCAGCTACTACCCTTAAAGCGGTTTATGCCTCCCATTAGTTTGCATTATCCGCCTAGCGACGAAGACAAAATTGTCGAAACGCTCGGCTTATATTTGCCCTATCAAGAAGTGAGTAGAGATATGGTAGATCGTTTTATGAGTCGGATTAGATTTTAGGACTAGCGCCCACCCCTGTTTTGTGATACTATTTTCGAGTTATGCACCCGTAGCTCAGCTGGATAGAGCGTCTGTTTGCGGTACAGGAGGTCGCAGGTTCGAATCTTGCCGGGTGCACCATCCTCTGTGGCTCCACAATCTGTGAGGCAACGGAGGATTTTGTATTTCTGGCAAGACTTGAGCCTGCGACAGATATGTTGTTTCGGCAACTTGCTGATTGCGGCTTACGCTAATGAGAAACTAACTGCCCAAGATAAGTGATAATGCTTGAGTGTCTTACCAATTCCTGGACTAACGTTTTTACGGGTTTTTTTACGGGGTTGAGCTTTGGGAGCGGAATGCGTGGTGTGCTCTTCGTAGTCCTTCTTTGGGGTATTGTATGGGGTAGATAGTGTCGAGAGCTTTGCTTAGAGGTGGTAACCGAACCTGAAGTATTCGAGAGAGACGCCGATGAACGATCGGGCGTAGATGCCCCGGAGCCAGACGGCCTAGACGGCGTTACAGCCGTGAGTGTTTTTGCTGTCGCAGCAAACCGATGCCGAAGTGCCTGAACCGGCGGTGAAGGTTGTCGACGGTAGACAAACGGTTTGAACACGGCTAGGACCAAAAGCATCCCGAGTACCAGGAGTACCATCAGGAAAATTTCCAGTTTGCCGCGATGCTTTTGAGGCATACCTTCCACCTATGTTACGCACTTTACTGTAACATTTCTTACGCCCGGACGCCACGCCGAAGCACAGCACCTTTT
>CAZHPF010000055.1:0-6505 GCA_964534095.1 uncultured Candidatus Saccharibacteria bacterium | reverse complement strand
CATATGCCATAACTCTTCCAGGTCTTCGACGTTCGGTATCTCAATACCGCTTTGACGAATGTCGGCGACTCTATCACCTCTTCCGACCAGGGTACCAACGAGGAATAACGCCTCACGATAACTAAGAAGGGGTAGTTTTCCTTCGTATTCTGGCCGTGTTGGGGCTGAGCCTGTCTTTTCTTCTTCTGCTGATGAATGCGTAGGGCTAATTTCTGGCTCTTCTGGTGTCGGTTGAGCAGAGGGGGCTGGTGCTCCTTCGGCATTTTCGGGTATTCCAGAAGGTTCTGTGAGCGTATCTGGACTAGCGGCTACAGGGGTTTCCCCGTCTGTTGGGGATGGCAGGGCTTCGACAAGGGCTACCAATAGGAATGACTGTGTAAGTGCACGGCCGACAACGTATGCTTGGGCGAACAGCTGTTCTTCGTCGGAATGTTGTGGGAACTGCCGGTCAATTTCTGCTTGTTTTTCGACGATTGCGGCTTGGTCAAGCAGCCCGTTACTTAAACTAGCCACGCTATCAAGTTCTTGCAGTAACCGTTGGCGTTCAGGAGCTGTTCCCGAGGACGCAGCTACAAATTCAGCATGGACATCTGGGGTAAGCGCAGTCATTTTCTCGACGGCTACTGCCTGGGCAGCATCTATTAGATCTTGGAGCGAGTGGTCAACTTGCTGGTTCCCCAACTCGGCCCACTGATTGAATAGTTGTTGGTACTGCTGTGCTTGTTCTGAAAATGATGTATGAGCGTCCATCCAACTCCTCTTTCTCCCGCCTCGTTCCTAAATAAAAGGACACCTATCTCTAGGTGTCTAAGCCGGCAGCGAATTTACATTCACTGGTTTTCGAGAATAGGTGCCCATTCACGAACGTAAATAAAAAACCGCTACCAACTTAGACAACAGTATTATACCACAATTATAGCCTACTGTATATTTTTCTACCTTTATTGAAGCTACTGTTGTTGATGCTCAGTCTTTTGCTGGTTTGGTACCGTGTTTATGGGTCTCGTGCTTTTCGATAAACCAAAATTTCAGGGGCGTACCTTCTAGGTGGTAAACTTCGCGGAACTTGCGTTCCATATAGCGCTTATAGCTCCAGTGGAGAAACTTAGTATGGGCGCCGAATACTTTGAAACTGGGGATAGGATTGCCCTCTTCGTGAACCATGTAGTTAAGTTTAGGGGTTCGGTTCTTGAGGCCTGCCGGTGGATGAAGGTCAACGACTTTGCGTAGCCACCGGTTGAGCTCGGTCGTAGCGTAGGTTTGCTGTCGTTTTGCCACGATATCAAGCGCAAGGTCGAAGATTTTAGTAACATTCTGGCCGGTAACGGAACTTGTCAGTATAAGCGGTGCCCAGGGCACGAAATCATAGGTGTGGGCAATCTGCGCGGCAATGGCTTCGCGGGTGTAGGCGTCTTTGCCTTCGAAGTTAGGTTGGCCGGTGCGGATAGAGCGAGCTTTACGCTTTTTCTCTTCTTTGGTAAGTTTTGCAGGTACTTCCGGCTCGGCTACTTCCGGTTTTGGTTCGGGTACTTTGAGACTGTCCCATTTACTGACTACAAGGACGAGCCCGCGGCCGGCTTCTTTGACCATGCCTGCAATTTTTTGATCCAATGCGACATTCAACTCATTGGCGTCCATGAGCATCAAACAAACATCGGCTTGTTCGATGGCCGCTAGCGCCCGAATAACGCTAAAGCGTTCTATACCCTGCCCGATTTTGCCTGAGCGGCGAATACCGGCGGTGTCCATGATTTCGATTTCTCGCTGGTTGTATCGTATGACAGTTCGATTAACGTCCCGGGTAGTGCCAGCACGGTCGGCTACAATGGCCTGCTGTTTTTTTGCTAATGAGTTAAACAGGGCTGACTTACCCGCGTTAGGCCGTCCCAGAATTGCCAGGTGAATACGGTCAGAATCTTCAGCTGAGGTGGCTTTAGGAATGTGTGCTACTACTGTATCGAGCAGCTCATCGATCCCGCTGTGTTGGGTAGTGCTGGTAAGGAGAATAGGCTTGATGCCCAACCCTTGAAAATCGCTGACGACGGCACGGCGGGCTTTATCAGCTTTGTTGACTATTAAAAAAACTGGTTTGCGGGTTTTAAGCGCAAGCTTCGCAACGCGCCGGTCTTCTTCGCTAATAACTGCAGGTGCTTCGATCACGACCCATATAACATCGGCGCTGTCGGCCGCCTGGGTAATCTGCTCTTGAATAGTGAACTCAAACTCATCCTCGGCGTCTTTCATACCGGCGGTGTCCACCAGCCAAAAGTCCTGGCCATGATGCGATGCTTTGGCACTGATGCTGTCCCGTGTTGTGCCGGCTTCTTGGGCTACAATGGCTTCACGTCGACCCAAAATGGCGTTAAACAGACTGGACTTTCCCACGTTAGCCCGGCCGACAATTGCGACAATTGGTAGTTTTTTCATTAGCTTTATCTTACCAGAGGTGGAGTGTATTGACAAGGTGAAATTATAGTTATGAAGATATTTTTATTGGCGGCTGGCGGGGACTTCATGTACTCGGCTATAAACACTGTGGTGGTTATGTTGCGCAGCCCTGGTAAGGCGATCCAACGCTTCAGCGTGACGTGCCCTTAGCCATGTGCTATACACTTCCCGATCTTTTTCTGAACGTGATGAGTTGGCTTTTAGTGTCATGATAGCAGGTACCTCCTTGCCTTGTTTGGGGTCGGTATGCAGGAAACGTTTACGGGAATAGCCGACCATAACAGCGTAATCAGGCACACATGAGGGAAACTCGAGCAGCTGCCAGTTAAGCCGCATAGTTTTGCCGAAACCGATGCCCGGGTCAAGGATAATATTGTTGTGATGAAGGCCATTACTTTCCAATGACTGTGCCATGCGCAACAGTTCGTCTCTCACCTGATCTATATCATCCACTAACGAGCCACTGTGGGCGCTTACGGGAGACCCTGTGGCGGTAGACGGCAAATGACTAATGATAACCCGTAGATTATGCGTGATGACGAGGTGTTGCATGACAGAGCTATGGAGTCCTGAGACATCGTTAACAATCGGTCGTATGCCGTGCTCTATCGCCCACGCAATGGTTTCGGGATGGTAGGTGTCTAAGGATAGTTTGTCTGAGCCGTACTTTTTGGCAAGCTTAGGTAAGATAGAACGGAGGCGAACGATTTCTTGTGATGCCGATAGCGGTTTAGCCCAGGGGTTGGTTGATTCGGCTCCCACGTCTACAAACGTTGCTCCTGTCTCAAGTAATGCCTGGGCGTGCTCCACGGCAGCCTCCATCGACGTGTATAACCCGCCATCAGAAAATGAATCAGGGGTAATATTGAGTACCCCCACGAATAGTACAGCTCTAGTCATGGACGTTGACCTCTGTATGGGCGCCTAACGGTAGCGTATCGAGTACATAAGAGCCAAACGTGATACGGTGGAGCTTGATAACATCGTAACCAAGCGCACCAAAGCTACGGCGTATCTGACGATTACGTCCCTGGCGAAGGGTGACCTGCCACTCTTTGTGGGCAGAGCTCAGTGCTTTTAGTTCAAGCGTACTAGTGTAGTTTTCGATGATAATCCCAGCAGTAAGCTGCTGCAGGTCTTCGGGTCGAAGTGCCTGGTCAAGAGTAACCTCGTAAACTTTTTGTTTTTCAAACCGTGGATGGGTAAGGTGATGAGCGAGCTTACCGTCATTGGTGAGCAATAGAAGCCCTGAACTGTCTTTGTCGAGCCGCCCGACAGGCTTGAGATGATGGTATAGGGCGGGGAGAAGTTCATAAATAGTTTTGCTGCCCTGGCCGTTACGCGAACATACATAGCGGACAGGTTTATTGAGCATGACTGTGAGATGGGCGCCGAAGTGGTCTTGTACGGCAAACGTTGTGCCGTTGTAGGCTACCGTATCTGTCTGGGTAAGTACCTGCCCTAGTGTTGCTTGCTCTCCGTTTACTAAGACGTGACCATCTGTAATCGCTTGGTCGGCTGCCCGACGACTCATGCCTGTCGCAGAGGCTAAAAACTTATTAAGTCGCATACTGATAGTGTACCAGCATGCAGCAAGTTATTGCTGGGAAGCAGACGGAGTGGCGGGGGGCGGTGTAATATCGTTAATGGGGTTGGTGGGGGCTGGAACGAATGGCGTAATGCCAACAGCCGTACCTGCCATTGCTTCCCGTGCTTCTTCTTCGGCAAGGAGTACATTTAGGTCAGGTGTTGATGTAGAAATATCGTGTAGTGGCTCAAGTACTCTCTGCCCGCCGCTGGCTTCTTGCTTGACAGTAGGCATAGAGGAGACTGGATCTGGGGCAGGAGGTGAGGTTGTAGGAGTAATTGTGGTGGCTGTAGCGGATGAATCGCTCCCAGGTGTCTGGGCGATAAAAGATGCAATTTGGTCATCTGCACTAGTGGTGGCTTGCGAGGTAGCTGCGGGCTGCAGTGGTTGAGGTGATGGCTGTGTAACCGCGATGTCAGCTACTGGTATCGCGGTCGGTGTGGCAGTAGCCGGATCAGGCGCTGGTGGCTGTGGAGCGGCGGGCGTAGCTATATCGTCAGTTGGGGCTGGTGTTACTGGGGTGGTAGGGTCAACAGTATTGTCTTGTGGTACAGAGGTCGATGCAGTGTTTATAGCAGAAGTATCATCCGGTGATGATGACGGCGCTGGAGATATTGTAGCAGCTGGTTCTGCAGGCTTACCGATCCCTTCAATAACTTCCCGCGCAACTTTAGCGACATCTTCTAGCGTGACCTGAGACTTAACCAGGTATTTGTCGGCTCCTAGCCTGTCGGCGCGTTCTTTGTCTTCGACTTGGCTCAGCGCGGTCATCATGATGACTTTGGTATTTTTTGTCTCGGTGGTACTACGCAGAATATCCAGCATGTCAAAGCCGCTTATTTTAGGCATCATGACGTCAGATATGATGAGGTCGGGTTTTTCTTTGATTGCGAGCGCCAAGGCTTGTTCGCCGTCGCTGGCACTGACGATTTCATACCCTTCGGCCAATAGCCGAGCTTCGTAAATTTCCCGAAGGTTGTTGTCATCCTCAACCAGCATTATTTTTGTCATGAAACCCTCTAAATAATTACGCTAATGCTTTATGTGTCTCATTGTAGCATGTTGATAGGATTTCAACTACCTTGTGTAGCAGTAGGTTGTTCACTGGAAACTGCAGGCGGCAGTTGGGGGTGGGCATGCTGATACGCGATTGCTTGTTGGCTAGAGAGGCGAGGTAAATTAATGTAGAACGTACTGCCTTGCCCAGCCCTGCTCTCTACCCATATGCGCCCACCATATAATTCTACAATCTTACGACAAATAAATAGTCCGAGTCCTGTACCACCGGCTGTACGTGTCACGGAGCTATCGACCCGATAAAATTTTTGGAAAAGGTGCTTGACGTCTTCTGGCGGAATGCCGTGCCCCGTATCGCGTACGAAACACTGTACAACATGTTCGTCGCCGGTTAATCCGATAGTGATGCTGCCCTTTTCGGTGTATTTTACGGCATTATCGAACAGGTTGCTAATAACTTCGTGGATACGGAGCGGGTCAACCAACGTGTAGTACAACGGCTTGATAACTTTGCTGGTTTTGTCATCTCCCACCAGGAAGCTAACCTCAAGATTCTTCTTTTGTGCTACAAACCGTAAATCATTCGTTAGCTGTTCAAGATACTCACTCATTTCTACTACCTCAGGATGATTGACCAAGCGTCCGTCCTCAGCCTTGGTAGTAGTAAGAAGGTCTTGGAATAGCTCGCCGAGGTGTTGTGTGTTTTGATGGGCTTTTTGTAGGTAGCTTCTGGCTTTATCATCGATTTTCGATAGCTTATCGTTGAGGGCTAATGCTAAGTAGCCTTCAATAGCCGCAACAGGAGTACGCATTTCGTGGCTGGCGGTGCTCACAAAGTCTGCTCGAGCCTTTTCTTCGGCTCTTGCAGCACTCACGTCACGGAAGACGACGATAACACCACTCAAGCGAGGGCTCTGGGCATCACTATTAGGAGTGTCTGTTGCGGCTTGTATGATAGGTGATGCAAGCACATCAAAGTAAGCGCTTTCGCGGGCTCGTGTTTTGAACAGGCTGGTATTTTGCGAAGGTTTACCGGTTTGGAGTGTCGTTTCGATAGGGCTTCGGGTGGCTTGTACCTCTTGAGCAGTGTTCCCTTCCGCTAGAGGTGTCATAAGAGAGTGAAAGTCAATATTATCGGCCTCTTCTTTGCTCCAGCCCAACATATCGGCGGCACTTTTGTTAATAATCTGGATGGCACCCTGGGGGTTGATAATAATTACTCCATCTGTAATTGATTCGAGGATAAGGCTGGCTTTGAACTGCTCTTTTTCTAGCTCTTCGGCCATATGCCGGATAGCTTTGTCGCTGCTGTCGAACTGGTAAAACCTTCTAAAAAACAACCAACCTGCGATTGCCGCTGCAGTACAGACTACATCTATGATAATGTTAAATACCAATGTTGCTTGAGTTGGCTCAAGGCGAACTGGCGCGCCAGGCGCGCGCGCCACACCT
>CAZHPF010000054.1:0-6551 GCA_964534095.1 uncultured Candidatus Saccharibacteria bacterium | reverse complement strand
GTCCGCTGCGGTTGTTTCATCGTCAACCAAATCCTCTTCATTTATTCCTTCTGAAGAGATCTCTGCTTCGGATGATGATGGTTCGTCTAGCTCTATCGGTATATCAGGGGCTGCTTCGTCTATCTCGGTAGCGTCAAGCCCTAAGATTTCAGCAGTATCCTTCATGGCACCGTCAAGCATGTCAGGTGTCGGTTCTTGGCCACCGTCAATACGCTCAAGGACGGCTTCGTTAAAGGTCGCTCCGGCAATAGCTGCTGCTTCGGCTGGCGTATTTGCCTCTGCCCCCGCTAGTTCGGCATTGGCGGCTTCGAGATTATAATCTGTTTGTTCTTGGACAACGAGTGTCTCTTCGTCTTTATCTAACTCCAGAAGAGGCGGCTCTTCTTTACCGGCTTTTTGTTCAAACAAAACGCGTGGCGACTTTTTCTCCATATCTTTGTTGAGATCGCCGAACACATTAGGACGTTCTTGCTTAGGAGCCTCTTTTTTCCCAACCGGCGCTTTGGCTTTGGTGTCCTTTTTATCAGGTTCTGGCGGCGCCTCAAACAGGCCGGATGATTCGCTGCCCTTTTCAAGTGTTTCCATGCTAGGCATTTTACTGGGTTGTGTTTAGATACACAACAGTGGTACAATTGTGGGCAACATTATAAATTAAGGGAAAGGGACGGCCAAAAAATGTTTATACAATCTGTTAGCAGAGCCAACTCAGTCGTTCCTGCGGCTGCCTAGCCTCTCTTAACTTCTAACGACTTTTACAAAAAACCAGAAAACTAAACACTAGGCAGGAGGCCTAGGTCTATGAAACAATTATCTAATTCTGCCCTCACGCTGCGCATTTATTGGCAACACGCCCGGCGGTACAAAAAACAGATTTTCACCATTTATCCTGCAATGGTTGTTGCTCAAATTGTAGAAGATTTCGTGCAGCCGCTAGTAATAAGTTTCGTGCTTACGCGGCTCGCCAGCGGAAATATCGAAAGCTTGCAGCACGCCAATCTTTATTTGGTGCTTGCTGGCGTTATCGCTAGCGAAGCCATTGGACATCTCATATGGAATCGTATTGTGATTCCTGTGTTTTGGCGCACGCAAGATATTATTATGAAAGACTTGAGCATGACTGCTTTTAATCATTTACAAAACATGAGCGCCCGGTTTTTTGCCGACAGGTTTGCAGGATCGTTAGTCAACCAAGTCAACAAATTCGTTAGCTCCTTCGAACGACTGACAGACGCGCTGACGTGGAACGTGTTTAAACTTTTTGTTTCTCTCATCGCAACTACCGTCATTTTGGCTCCCAAGGCACCGCTCGTATCGATAACTATCATCATTATCAGCGCGATTTATACGCCGCTCATATGGAAATACCGCAAGAAGCAGTTACCGTATAATACCGCCTGGGCCGCTTCCGAAACAGACCGTACCGGTCAGCTGGCAGACACGGTCTCCAATATCGTGGCCGTGAAGTCATTTTCTGGAGAAGCCATTGAACGCGCACGAATGCAGCATAAAGTGGACGTGGTACATGACCGCTCCATAGCTACTATGGAAATAACCATGAAACAGGAACTCATTACCGGCGGTTTGCAACGCAGTATTAATGTATGTGTTGTTGTTATCTCTGTTTTGTTGGCCATAAACGGCAAAGTCGACGTAGGTATTATTTACCTGTCGCTCACCTTTACCATGGCTATCATGCGACGTCTATGGGATCTCAACAATACGTTCAGGGCACTTACCAGGGTCTTCGGAGATGCCCACGATATGGCAGAGATACTCCAGATACCACCAGAAGTCGTTGATCCAGTGAGTCCGGCGTCGCTCAAGGCTCGTAGCGGTAAAGTTGAGTTCAACAGCATTGTGTTCGCTCACGAAGCGGATACTAAGCCTCTATTTGATAAACTGTCGTTTACTATTAAACCGGGAGAGAAGATTGGACTAGTTGGTCATAGTGGCGGCGGGAAAACAACAGTTACGAAGCTGCTTATGCGCTTTATGGATATCCAACAAGGGGCTATCTTTGTAGACGGGCAAGATATTACCGAAGTGAAACAAAGTGACTTGCGGGATCATATTGCCTACGTGCCGCAGGAACCGTTGTTGTTCCACCGAACATTAGCGGAAAATATTGCGTATGGACGACCCAAGGTTTCTCAGCAGGAAATCGAAGCAGTTGCCAAAATGGCTCATGCGGATGAGTTTATTCAGCTATTGCCTGAAAAGTACAGCACGTTGGTGGGCGAGCGAGGCGTAAAATTATCCGGCGGACAACGCCAGCGTATCGCTATTGCCCGCGCCATGATTAAAAACGCTCCTATCTTGGTGTTAGACGAAGCCACCTCTGCGCTTGACAGTGAAAGCGAAGCGCTTATTCAGGACGCGCTTTGGAAGCTCATGGAAGGCCGTACTGCCATTGTTATTGCCCATAGGTTAAGCACTATACAAAAAATGGATCGTATCATCGTGCTCGATAACGGCGCAATCGCAGAACAAGGCACGCACAAAGAACTGCTACTAAACAAGGGGGGTATTTACGCCAACCTATGGGGTCATCAGTCTGGGGGATTTTTGGATGAGTAAACCACAATCACTGGCTATGGAGAGTCTTTATCTCTATGGCCGTGCTTCGTGGGAACATCGGCGTAACGCCCTATTGGCGCTCACTAATCCTCTTGGCGGTATTCTAACCGGCGTCGCTGTTCCTTTCTATGCCAGCAAAACACTTGGCAGCATCACGGCTCACAACGGGCAATTCGGTAAACAAATGGGTATTCTGGTTGTTGTAGCCATCGCAGGCCTTTTGGCAAGCCGCGTCGGTTTTATTAACTTAATGGTGTTGCAAGCAAAAACTATGCGGGATCTCAACGGCGTAGTGTTTAACCGTTTGATGCATCGTAGCGTGGGATTTCATACTGACCAAATAAGCGGCAAGCTTGTGTCTGACGCTTTAGATTTCATCAGCTCTTACGGCATGCTCATCACTTCCCTGTTTAATTTGGGTATTTCTTTTGCCGGCGTGCTAATCGTCGGTTTGGCCATTGTGGCACTTAACTCTTGGCAACTAGGACTATTTTTATTTATAGCCGTATGTATAACGGTACTATGGGCCTATGCTGAGAGTCGTACCCGTGGCCATTTGCGGAATATCCGGCTTGTTGCTACCAAAAACGTTACAGCTCATTTGTCCGACAGTATCGTTAATGCATCAACGGTCAAAACCTTTGCTATGGAGCAGCATGAGATTAGTAAAAACCAGCGTCTCAACGACCGCCTATTCGGGTTACGGATAAAAGATTGGTCGCGTTCTGGCAGAAGCGGCAATAACCGCATGGCCTTTCTACTAGTTATGCTGATTGGATTGCTTTGGCTTTTGAATAGACTTGCCACGAGCGATCCAACTGTTGTCGCGACAGGTATTTTTGCGTTTACCTATACGTTTACCCTTATGATCAGGCTATTTGATATCAATACTTTGACACGACAAGTCGAAGAAGCGTTCTTGCAAGCCTCACCAATAACCGAGATACTGCAGGAAGAGATAGAGGTGCAGGACATACGTGGCGCTACGAACCTAAAGGTTGCGAGCGGAGCTATTGAGTTTGATAATGTTGAGTTTACCTACACCGACGAAAAAAATAACCAAGAGATCTTTGAAGATTTATACGTATCGATTGAACCGGGAGAAAAGATCGGGTTAGTGGGACCAAGCGGTGGTGGAAAATCAACATTCACTAAGCTGCTACTGCGGTTTGCTGACATTCAATCGGGTGAGATCCGTGTTGACGCCCAGAATATCGCCCAGGTCACCCAACGAAGTTTGCGCGAGCATATTGCCTACGTCCCCCAGGAAGCGTTACTGTTTCATCGTAGTATCAAGGAAAATATACTCTACGGTAAACCTTCCGCCACTAATGTAGAGCTTCGGCGCGCTGCCAAGCTTGCCCATGCCAGTGAATTCATCGATGCTCTGCCGCGCGGATACGATACGGTGGTGGGTGAGCGAGGCATAAAGCTGAGTGGCGGCCAGCGTCAACGCATAGTGATTGCTCGCGCTATTCTCAAAAACGCTCCGATTTTAGTGCTAGATGAAGCTACGAGTGCGCTTGATTCAGAGAGTGAAAAGCTGATCCAAGCCGCGCTTCGCGAGCTTATGCAGGATAAAACGACTATTGTTATCGCCCACCGCCTTAGTACTATCCAGCAAATGGATAGAATCATTGTGATGGATAGCGGCAAGATCATAGAGCAAGGCTCGCATAAAAGCTTGCTGACCAAAAAGGGGCTATACGCACGATTGTGGGCGCATCAATCCGGCGGATTCATTGCCGAAGATAATAATTAGTACAGAGCTACTCGCCCTTGGGCTCGAACTGCTTTTTACCGCCCGGCTGGTCTTCGGCAGCTTGGGTGTCTTGAGGAGTGTCTGCGCCATGCTCTGCCGGAACATCTTCGGCTGCTGGCTTGTCAGCATCTTCAGCAAGCGATTCAGCGGCAGCATCAGCTTCGGCAATCTGGTCTTTCGGCATTTCGACAATAGCTATCTGGTTTTCAGGTTCAGTAAGTAGCGTTACCCCTGACGGTATAATCAAGTCTGCTACCGACACACTGTCGCCGACTTCTTGAAGAACAGATGGGTTTACGTAAAGCATATCCGGTAAATCTTTTGGTAATGCTTTTACCTGTACGTGGTCAAGTTGCTTCAGTACCAGCAGGCTTTTCCTTTCGGCCGGGATTTCAGTGTCTTCGGTAAACATTACGGGGATTTCTGCTTCGACGGTTTCGTTTTGTTTGATGGCTTGAAATACTACGTGCCGAAGTTGATGTTTGGTAGGCTCAAAATCGACATCCTTAATAAGCGCCAGGTGTTGTGTGCCGTCTATTTTTACTTCTACAGGGTGGTGTTTGCCAGCGGCGGAATACACCTTAGTGAGAGCTACCGCATCGCCCTGGATATGAATTGACTCTTTGCCGTGGTTATGAAGCACCGCAGGTATGTTCCCGCTTGCCCGGAGTGGCCGGAGCCGCTTGCGAAGCTGCTCTCTGGGCTGTAGCTCTACCGCTATTTTGTCTGTTGACATTCACATCCTCCTAATTGAATTCGATACCATAACAGTATAGCAAACTTTATCCTCCTGTGCGCGAAAACAGTAGACGAGAAGCCATAAAAATAGTACCCTGTATCGTAATGGCTTTGAGCATTGATAAGTTTATCCTGGGTGGCGGATTAATTGCGATTGGCGCGACGATCTTTGCCGAGTCAGGTCTTTTGATAGGCTTCTTTCTGCCCGGCGATACGCTGTTATTTGGCGCTGGCATCCTGGCTTCGCAAGGAACCTTGCCTATTGACTGGCTGCTAGTCGTCGTGATCGTATCGGCTATTGCGGGTGATAATGTCGGCTATAGTATCGGGCAGCGTACCGGCAAAAAGCTATTCAAGAAAAAAGAGAGTTTATTGTTTCAGCATGAACACATTGAGCGGGCTGAAAAATTTTATGAAACGCATGGCGGTAAAACTATCATTTTAGCCCGATTTATTCCTATTGTGCGCACATTTGCGCCAGTTGTGGCGGGTATTGGTAGTATGTCGCGGCGCAGATTTTTAATATTTAACGCCATTGGTGGAATACTGTGGGGTGGTGGTGTTACGTTAGCGGGATACTGGTTCGGGTCACGAGTGCCTTGGGTAGAACATTATATTACGCCGGTTATTCTAGGGGTGGTACTGCTGAGTGTCGCAGGTTCGCTCACTCACCTCATGAAAGACAAATCAAATCGCAAGCTTCTAATGAGAAAACTGCGAAACATTCGTAGCCGGGTTTTTGGCCACAACACTCCCAGCTAAGACTTAAGGTGTGTGCGTAGAAACTGACCCGTGTAGGACTTGGTAATCTTGGCGATCTCTTCGGGAGTACCGGTAGCAATAATTTGTCCTCCGGCCGCGCCGCCTTCTGGACCCATATCGATAACGTAGTCGGCATTTTTGATGACATCCAGGTTGTGTTCGATGATGATCATGCTGTTACCGGTATCTACGAGGGCGTGCAGTACACCCAGTAGCTTTTCCACGTCTGCCATATGCAACCCAGTGGTTGGCTCGTCAAGAATGTACAGCGTACGTCCCGTAGCACGGCGGCTTAGTTCTGTGGCAAGCTTGACGCGCTGAGCCTCGCCACCACTGAGCGTAGTGGCAGACTGACCAAGACAAATATAGCCCAATCCCACATCAACAAGTGTTTGTAGCTTGCGGGCAATGGCCGGTAGATTCTGGAAGAAGTCCAGTGCCTGTTCGCACGTCATACCCAAAATGTCACTGATTGTCTTGCCTTTATAGTGAATCTCTAGCGCTTCACGGTTATAGCGCTTACCTTTACAGACTTCGCAGGGCACGTAAACGTCGGGCAAAAAGTGCATTTCTATTTTAATAATTCCATCGCCCGCACAGTTTTCGCATCGCCCACCTTTGACGTTAAAGCTAAACCGGCCTGGCCCGTAGCCACGGAGCTTCGCCTCCGGAACGCTCGCAAATAGCTCGCGGATAGGGGGAAAGAGCCCTG
>CAZHPF010000053.1:0-6647 GCA_964534095.1 uncultured Candidatus Saccharibacteria bacterium | reverse complement strand
GTATGTAACAACCGACCTCAACGATGAAAACCTGTGGAGAAGTGTTTGCAGCCTCTCTGGCGTGCATTGGATTGAATCCGCTCCTGTTGACAAGTTGGAAATAAAAGTGCGTTATAGACATCGAGGAGAGCTCATAGAGGCCATGTTTGACTCGAAGACCAGCAAACTTGTGTTTAAAACTGAAGTCCGAGGCTTAAGCCCCGGCCAATCCGCCGTCTTTTACCATGATGATGCGTGTCTAGGCGGCGGAATAATTGCATAAGGGTAAATAATTCTATACTTCTGGAGAAACACCCACGGCAGCTTGATGGGTAGCAATACAGCTATCTATAACGAGGGCAGTTGTACCTCTGCGAATGTGAACAGGCTGCGTTACTGCCTCTGCCAGTCCTGAAAGTTCTTGTGGTGGAATTACTCCTCCGAGCGGAGTAAGGTGCGCCAGACGGGCAATTGCTGAGGCAGTAGCGGCGAGAGCCACCTCTTTGACATGCTCTGTTGGAGTGGGTCTGGGACAGACTTCTGTTCCTAGATCAACACAATCTCTACAGTAACTATGCATAATTGAAATATAAGGTAATTTACTATTAGAAGATGAACCCGTTAACAGTTATTAGTATACGCTTGCTGGGCGGCGAGTGACGCTTGGGCGGCGTTATCGTGTACTTCTGCGATTGTTAAGCCATCTACCATAACCTCTTCGGCAGTAGCGGTGGCGCTGACAATGTCGGTAACGATTAAAAGGTTCTCTTCGGTGGCAGCAGCCCGGATTTCAGGGAATTCCCTGGCAAACGTACTGGTAACCTGGGCAATTGCGTCCGGCAGTGGTTGTGGTTCTTCTTTAGGCGGCGAAGCTTCTGTACTTGGTACAGGATTTTCTTCTGTTTCACGAACAATTTTCACGACGCTGCTAGTTAAGGTGCGAAGTGCATCACAGGTATCACTCCCTGCTAAAGGGCCGCGAATTTTATCAGGTATACCGCCTGTGGTGGTAGGGGGAACATCTGAAGGCACTACTGGGGGAGTAGGCGCTTCAGTGGTCGTTGTCGTTGTGGGTGCCTCGTTACCGTTACCACCGCAGCCAACTCCTAAAACGACTGCTAAAGCTATCGGTGCAACTGTGTCGCGTAATCTCATAAAACTCCTAAACACTAGGTTAATGTTACCATTATAGCACAAAATACTCGTATAGTCAATGTTTCTCAAAAAGAGGTATACTAGGGCGAGTGAAGCGTCTAACCATTACGGATGAAGAAGCCAAGCAATTACATCGCCGATATGCTTCTGATGACGCGCAATTAGAAGAAGTGTTTACGCACTGCCAAATAGTACGGGAAATTGCGCTGTGGTGTGCCGATAGGATTGATGTGCCTATTAACAAAGAGGTGCTAAACACTGCTTGTTTGCTTCACGATATAGCTTCCTATGGGTTCTTACACGACAGCTACGCCCGTAAGTACTACTGCCAACATGCACTGCTAGGGTCGGCGGTTTTGCAGGAAGAAGGTTTTGACCCGAAAATTTGTGAGGCAGTCAAAACACATGTCTTGCTGGGGATTACCGCCCAAGAGATTGAGGAAAAGGAGTGGGCGTTGCCACTGCGTGATTTCGAACCAAAGACAATTGAGGCAGAGCTGTTATGTTATGCCGACCGCTTCTCTTCAAAGCCCGATAATGTCAACTCGTTTGACTATTTCCTGAGAGGCCTCAAAGAAAACTTGCCCAGGCAGGCAGCTAAGTTTAAACAATGGTCGAAACGTTTTGGTGTGCCGGATACTGCCGCTATTGCCCGTAAATACAAGCAAAACCTGCGCTAATTTGCTATACTTTCCCAGATGAAACACTCAACCAATCACCTTAAGTGCGCCTCCGGGCTGGTATAACGGTTACTCTATAGCATAATTATTACCAGACTTAGTCGCGACATAGGAGATTATCATGACAGCCCAAGAAATACGTAAGAAATACTTAGAATTTTTTCAAAGACACGGACACAAACAAATTCCACGCGCACTTTTAGTGCCTTATAACGACCCGACTACATTGTTTACCGGTTCGGGCATGCAACCGCTTGTCCCTTATCTGTTAGGAGAAGTACACCCCGAAGGCACGCGCTTAGTGGACTCGCAAACGTGCCTCAGAGCCCAAGATATAGAAGAGATTGGCGACAACCGCCACACAACCTTTTTTGAAATGCTTGGCAACTGGAGCTTGGGTGATTATTTCAAAAAAGAGCAAATACCGTGGTTCTGGGAATTTCTTACCAAAGAAATCAAGCTTGACCCTACACGTATCTTCATAACCTGTTTTATTGGAGACGAATCAGCTGGCGTGCCAAGAGATACTGAGAGTGCTGAAATATGGGCTGAGATTTTTGAAAAAGCAACTGTTGAAGCTAAGCAGGTAGATATTGGCTCAGAAGCTGATGGAGCACGCCTAGGTGATCAAGACGGAAGAATTTTCTTTTACGACAACAAGAAGAACTGGTGGTCACGTGCCGGTACTCCGCAGGAGATGCCTGTAGGCGAACCAGGCGGCCCCACCACGGAAATGTTCTATGTTTTCCCCGAGGTTGAGCATAATCCTGACTACGGTGAGAAATGCCATCCGAACTGCGACTGCGGGAGATACATTGAACTAGGCAACAGTGTGTTCATGGCATACGTCAAGACAGATAAGGGGATCGAGCAATTGCCCAAACAGAACGTTGATTATGGTGGAGGGCTGGAACGTATCGCCGCCGCCGCCATTAATTCGTCCGATGTATTCAAGATTAGCCTGATCTGGCCGATCATTGAGAAACTGGAAAAGATTTCCGGTAAGTCCTACGATGTCCATACCAATGCCATGCGGGTGATTGCTGACCACCTACGGGCGGCGACGTTCCTAGCGGTAGATGGCGTGAAGCCCAGCAATAAAGAACAAGGTTACGTGATGCGCCGGTTGATGCGCCGTGCCATCCGTTTCGCCTTTGAGCTGGGCGTAGAACAGAATTTTGTGGAACAAGTGGTGCCGGTTATTGCTGACCTGTATCATCAAGATTTTCCGGAAGTAGCCGAAAAGCGCCAAGAAGTTATTGACACATTAGTGCGCGAAGAAAAAGCTTTCCGTCAGACCCTACGCAAAGGAATTCGCGAGTTTTCCAAACTAACAGATAACGGATTAACCGGCAAAGAGATTTTTATGCTGCACGACACGTACGGGTTTCCAGCCGAGCTAAGTATCGAAGAAGCTTTTAAGAGTGACATCGTAGTATCAGATACCTGGCAAGAGGATTTCAACACACTTATGAAGCAGCAGCGCGAACGTAGCCAAACTGCCTCCAAAGGCACATTCAAGGGTGGGCTCGGCGGCCAGACCATGCAACACAAAAAATACCATACAGCGACCCACCTGATGTACCAGGCACTTCGTGACGTGCTGGGCGACCACGTGGTGCAAAACGGCAGCAACATAACCGAAGAACGGCTGCGTTTTGACTTCAGCCATCCCGAAAAAGTGACGCCGGATCAAATCAAACAAGTCGAAGATATCGTTAATGACCAGATCCAAAAAGACCTCAAAGTGTCATGGGCCGAATATCCTACGAAAGAAGCTACCGGGTCATTAGGCGCGCTGGGGCAATTCGGCGACCGCTACGGTGACGTGGTAAAAGTCTATAAAATGATTGCAGACGGTGCCGACAAACCATTTAGCTTTGAAATCTGCGGCGGCCCCCACGTCGATCACACCTTGCAATTAGCAGAAGACGGCAAACACTTCAAAATCATCAAAGAAGAAGCATCATCCGCTGGCATTAGACGTATCAAAGCGGTATTGGTATAATCAAGGGGATTATGCTTAAGCAGCTCGATAAACTAAAAACTATTAAAGATACCGTGGCGTCCCGTGCCAAAAAGCCAACCGTATCTACCGACAAATATCTAGTTGGACTAGATATTGGTACCGAGTATGTCAAGGCACTCGTTGCTAAAGTAAAGGGCGATGACCTGCATATTATTGGTGTGGGTCGCCAACACCAGGCACTTCATGACATGCAGGCCGGTGCAATTGCCGACATTGCCGCCGTCGTGCGTAACTGCGACGCGGCACTGACCGAAGCCGAACAACAGGCCGGCGTTAGCGTGCGGACTGCCACAATCGGTATAGCCGGCGAACTGGTCAAAGGTACGACCATCACCGTGCGTTGCAGGCGCAAAAACCCAACCAAACAGCTTGATATCGAAGAAACAGAGCAAATCATTCGCTTAGTCCAAGAACGCGCCGAAGCCCGTGCCAAACAGCAGCTGGCTTGGGAGTTGGGCGGCAAGGATGTTCAGATTCGTTTAGTTAACAGTGCGCTGGTGCGTATAGATATCGACGGCTATCCGGTGACCAATCCCGTGGGTTTTCAGGGCAGCGAAGTAATCGTGCAGCTCTATACGGCATTTGCACCGCTGATCCATATTGGAGCGCTGGAACGTACTGCCCAAGAGCTTGACCTTGATCTGGTGGCGGTTGCGGCTGAACCGTTTGCGGTAGCGCGATCGGTTATCGGCAATGATCCAAGTGCCAATATGAGCGCGATTTTGGTTGACGTAGGTGGTGGTACTACAGATATTGCCGTACTAAATGATGGCGGAGTGCAAGGAACGAAAATGTTTGGGATTGGCGGACGAGCTTTTACCCGTAGCATTGAGCGCGAACTCGGCGTGTCGTTTGCCAAAGCCGAAAACTTCAAACTCGCCCTCGGTAACGAACACATCGCAGCCGATAAGGCTAAACACATCGAACGGGCGCTTGAATCTACACTTGATGTATGGAGCGGAGGCATTGAGCTGGCGCTTGATGAGTTCAAAGGCCTTGACTATCTGCCGCACCAAGTACTACTCTGTGGCGGTGGCTCATCACTGGAACCGTTGATGCAGCGCCTAGAGGGGTCTGATTGGTACCGTGAGTTACCCTTCGCCCACAAGCCATCAGTCCAACACATCCAACCCGATGAAGTAGTTGGTGTGTATGATGACACTGGCTCAGTAACTGACCATACATTCATAACGGCAATGGGACTACTCAGGGTCGGGCTGGATACTCAACAAATGCAAGGCGACCAGCCATCAACCGGAACTGTTAAACAACGATTGGATAGGATACTACGAACATGACCGACGCTTCGCCTAAAAAATCTACTATCTACGTTGATGCCGAGGACGAAATAACGGCGATTATAGAGAAAGTGCGCGCCGCCAAGGGCAGTGTGGTGGCATTGGTTCCACCTAAGCGTGCTCCGGCCTTACAATCAGTAGTTAACCTGAAGCTTTTACAGCGCGCCGCCAAAACAGCCAAAAAGAATATAGTATTAGTTACTTCTGAGCCCTCTCTGTTGCCACTAGCCGGAACGGTTGGTATACACGTTGCCAAAACACCCTCCAGCAAACCGGAAATACCGGAAGCACCGAAACTTGCTCAGACTGATGCAGAAGACGCTGAAGTAGTAGAGACGGGTGAAGAGCCGGAGCTCGATCCCGCTAAGCCTATTGGAGAACTAGCCGGAGGCGCTGCGGCTGCTAAAGCTGCGCCTAAAGCTATTGAAACGGTAGACCTTGACCTTCCTAGCTCTACGGCTGCCGCCAAAACAGCCAAAAAAGCTGGCAAATCGAACAAAAAACTCAAAGTGCCCAACTTTAACAAGTTCCGTAACAAAGCCATGCTTATTGGCGCCGGGCTTGTCGTGCTGATCCTGCTGTTTGTACTGGCAAACGTAGTATTGCCGCGCGCAAACATTGTCATTAAGACGGACACGTCAAACGTCACCCTCAACCTGGATCTGACAGCCAGTACCTCGGCCAGCGAAGCAAACGCCAAACAGAAAACCGTTCCTACAGAGCGCAAAGAAGTCAAAAAGTCAGATGAGGAAAAAGCTCCCGCCACCGGTCAGAAAAATAACGGCAGTAAAGCGTCTGGCTCTATCAATATGACTGCTCGCAACTGCGATGGTATTACAGCGCCTCCTTCCGTACCTTCTGGTACAGGAGTCAGTTCAAACGGGCTAACCTACATTACTCAACAAACAGCTACCTTTAACTTCGACCAGATTAGTGACGATTGTGTGATATTTAGAGCCGACGGTATTTCTATTACTGCCCAAAAAGGAGGCGCTGACTATAACACTAACAACTCCAGTTTTGCTGTCAGCGGGCGTGGCGATGTAGACGCACAAGGTAGTGCTAGCGGGGGTACCGATAATATGGTGAAAGTCGTTACTCAATCAGATATTGACGGTGTAAAGAATAAAATCCTTGATAAAGTCAAAACAGAGGCCGAAAAAGAACTGAACGAAGACACTGGCCAAGACGGCGTATTAATTATCAAAGAAAGCGTTAAAGCCGGCCAACCAGTGGTGACAGCATCCCCTGCTGTTAAGTCTGAAGCTAGCGAAGTGACCGTAAACGTCAGCGTTACCTATACCGCGCTCACCGTCAAAAAGGACGACCTCAGTAAACTTGTCGAAGAAGCCCTAAAGGGTCAAATAGACACCAACAAGCAGATGATGCAAGACGCCGGCCTCGATACTGCAGTGTTTAGGTTGGGAGCACTCACTGAAGATGGAGCAACTTTCCAGCTGCAAACTGTCGCAATTGCCGGACCCCTGCTTGACGAAGAAGCCATCA
>CAZHPF010000052.1:0-6815 GCA_964534095.1 uncultured Candidatus Saccharibacteria bacterium | reverse complement strand
GTGAACAGCTGCGCTACATCGACCGCATCGTGATTGTGGCCTGCGGGACTTCTTACTACGCCGGTATGCTTGGCGAATACTTAATCGAGCAGATCGCCGGGGTACCGGTCGAAGTCCAATTAGCCAGCGAGTTTAAGTACCGCCATGAACCGTTCAGCCGTAGTACTGCGCTACTTGCAATTAGCCAATCGGGCGAAACCGCCGATACTATCGCAGCACTCAAAAAAGTAGAGGATTACGGCGTGCTGCGGCTCGGCGTTGTCAATGCACCAGGTTCTACTATTGCGCAAATAACAGACGCTGGAGTGTATTGTCATGCCGGGCCGGAAAAGTCCGTTGCCAGTACTAAAGCCTTTATCGCCCAAGTGACGGTTCTGGCCGAAATCGCCCTGCACCTGTCGGAAGGCCGTTCGCCGCTTTATAAGCCGCTGCTTCGCGAACTACTGGCACTACCTGAGAAAATCGAGGCTATCCTGAAGCAATCGCCCGACATTCAAAAACTGGCAGCATCATACACCCACTATCGTGACGTGCTGTACATCGGCCGCGGTGAACTCTACCCTGCCGCGCTCGAGGGCGCACTCAAGCTAAAAGAGGTGAGCTATATTCACGCCGAAGGCTATGCAGCTGGCGAAATGAAGCATGGCCCGTTGGCCATGATCGATGAATCGTTTCCTACGATAGCCCTTGCGACCAATTCAGCCCAGCTCGAGAAAACTATGTCCAATATCGAAGAAATCCGCGCCCGTAAAGGCCCGGTGCTTGCTATAGCCACCGAAGGCAACAGCCAGATTGCCCGCCTGGCTGACAACGTGATATATGTACCAGACACCTTAGAACAAACTGCCCCACTGTTAGTCGCTGTAGCCTTACAGTTATTTGCTTACCATGTAGCCCATAGTAAAGGCCTCAACGTCGACCGCCCCCGAAACCTGGCCAAATCTGTTACAGTGGAGTAGTGAAGCAGACAACGTGGAAAAAGCTGAAACGAACCATTCTTCTCAAACATCCGCGCCTGAACGTCTACGAAGACGATGTTCAATTGCCAAACGGCGTAACGACTAAATACATTCATTTTGGAAATCATCACGACGCTGCTGAAGTAATTGCCGTTAATGACCAAGGCAAAATACTTGTTCAAAGAGAATATAGTTATCCGCCTAACAAATGGCTGTATCAATTTCCAGGCGGCGGAGTAGAAAAGGATGAGACGCCACAGCAAGGAGCTTTGAGAGAGCTTGCCGAAGAAGGAAAACTAACTGGCAAATTAAAAGATATAGGTTGGTTTTATATCAATAATCGCCGATGGGGCGATAAGTTTTATGTGTTTATAGCCACCGACCTTTCATCAGCAACCGCTTCCGAAGATCCTGAAGAAGACATCGAATCGTACTGGTTTAGTGAGCAAGAGGTAGACCAAATGATTGCTGAAGGGAAAATCGTTAATTTCAGCTTCTTAGCAGGTTGGGCGCTGTATAAAGCTCACAAATCCAACTAATTAGCGTTCCCTGTTAGCCAGAAATGCTTCTGTGGCCTTTTTGATGAGGCGCTGCTGGTTTTCGACGAGATTATCCGGCAGATCTGCTACGCTATAGAACTGTCCTGCTGTGGGCGTGCCCGTTACCTCTACGTAAAATATTTGCGCCTGCTCGGTGCCGCGCTTACTGCGGCGTATCTCGGCGCACACGAACTGCGGCTCGTTAACCGCTACTCCCCCGAGCTCGTCGGTGATGATACGATCAAACACCGCGTGCTGATCATCATTAGGCCGCACCACACAGCCGGGTATATGCATACCGCCAGCCCAAAAGACGTCATTGTCGGGACGCGGCAATAGTAGTGCTTCCACCCCACCATCCCGTAATCTAAGCGGCACAAACTCCACGATAGAACACGACATAAGCCGCGCAAGCTGTACAAACAGTGGGAAAGGGTAGAAGCCTGGCTTCAGCTTTTCTAGCAGTTCAACAAGCTCAGTTTGCTGTTGAGGCGTGAGGCTGCCATTGGCCGTCATTTATCCAGCCTTCAGAATAGTTTCAATCACCAGGGCGGTGTCCTGCCAAGTTTTGACCTCAATGGTATCAACACCCATGTTTTTAACCGGAAAGTCGTTGCCGCCTTCCTGCAAACGGTCGCCAATGAATAGGGTGTCGTGGATGTCAAAGCCAAGCATTTCCAGAAGCTTTTTAATACCGTAGGCTTTGTCGATACCTTGCTTGGTGACGTCTATAGAGGTAACACCGCCAACGCGGACTTCAAACTCTGGTATGAGCGGCGCAATATAGTCGCGGAGTTGTTGCTTTTTGCTGTTGGCGGGATCCCAGGCTTCTTTGAGCTCGACGCCTTTCATGCCCAATTCATCAACAATATCTTGTCCCAGCACACTAAACGTCACCTGGCTGCCACGGTCTTCGATATTCTCGCCGTAGACCTTGCTGGCACGCATCTTAAGGTCATCAAAGCCTTTGTTGAGCGCGGCAATAATCTTTTTCGTTTCGGCTTCGGTAAAGTCTTCGGCATATTGCAATACCCATTCACGTTTAGCGATGTCATAGAGATAGTACCGTGTCCCGCAGGTGGGCATCAGGTGCAAGCGCTGCAGCTCAGCAGGAGTCGTTTCAAGTCCAGCCAACAGTTGTTTTTCGAACTGGCCGAATTTACCGCCGGATATAACACAGATTTCATGATTTTCTAGCAATGCTTTAATAAGCGGGCTCATTTGTTCGGGCAGTGGTGATTTGCTCGGCGCAAGCGTCCCGTCTAAGTCAAAGGCGATAAGTTTTTTAGTCATGACTCACTTTCCTGCTGGTTAGCCTTTACCATCTTGACGGCATCTTTGACTTTTTGTGATTTGTCCGTGCGCATCACCAGTAGTCCGTGCTCGGTATTCACAACCGTAATATTATCGAGCCCAATCACCGCCACCGGTCGTTTGCAGTCGTTGCGTATGTAGGTCTGTTCGCTGTCAATAACATGGATATTGTCACCTTTGATGGCATTGCCCGCTTGGTCTTGCGAAGCGATACGGTGCACGTCGTCAAAGCTGCCTACATCCATCCAGTCAAAGCTGCCGGGAATAACCAGCAAACCGGGAACTTTTTCCATGAGCGCTGTATCGATAGCTTCTTTTTGGAAGTCCAAATATATCTCGTCGCGTTCTTCGGAAGTCGTGGCTTTATTCAGCCTATCCAGCTGCGTTGCCCAGTGAGAGTCAGCATAGGTTCGGATCGCCCGGTCAAACACCGCAAACGGAGCGATGAAATAACTGGCATTCCAATAGTATTCGCCACTCTCAAAATACTGCTTGGCTAGTTCGTAGACGGGCTTTTCCTTGAATGACTTAATGTTATAAACAGACTCTTCGCCGTTAAAAATACCGCCTTTATGGATATAGCCGTACTTCGTATCAGGTTGCGCCGGCTCGATGCCCACCAAACAAATCCGGCTATGCGTCGCAGAAGCCCTGGCGACGATGCTCATAGCGCGAGCAAACCCGCCTGTGTCGCGGACGTGATGGTCGGCCGCGATCGAAGCAATTGGTTCGTCGTGCGGGTGCCTGGTGCCGATAAACTGCAGTGCATTCGTAATGCACGACATAGTGTCCCGCCGCGCTGGTTCGACAATAATTTGCTCCGGAGGGAGCTCAGGCAATTGTTTCACTACGTGATCGGAATGGCTGGCCTCGGTTGAAATGTAGATTTTGTCGATAGAGGTAAGGCGCTTGGCGCGTTCAAAGGTGTTTTGCAGCAGCGAACGGTCGCCGGTTATGTTAAGCAAGTGCTTTGGATATTCGGGCGTCGACAATGGCCAGAGACGTGTCCCCGACCCTCCTGCAACAATCAGTACTATCACGAAACCCAGTATATCATTTGCAGCCGAATGATTGCACGAATTGTGTCCAACCAGGTATAGTAATCGTCGTGACGAAGAATACAACCATTACAGTACTGGGAACCGGCTACGTGGGGCTCACCACTGCCACTCTCCTAGCCCATAGCGGATACACCGTGTATGCGCTTGAGCCAAATGATTTGCGGCGGCAAACCATCCAGGATGGCCGGTCGTTCTTTTACGAGGAAGGGCTTGACCCGCTTATCAAAGCCGCAATTGACGGGGGGACGCTCATTCCAACCGACTCATACGCTGAAAGTGTCCCGAAAAGCCATGTGGTCTTTTCGTGCGTAGGTACGCCAGATAATCCGGATGGCAGTTCGAACCTCAAATACGTGTTTGATGCTGCAACTTCATCGGCCAAACATCTGCAATCAGACGCTCTATATGTCCAGAAAAGTACCGTCCCTGTCGGAACCGGCGAAGCTATTGAGGAGCTGTTCAAAAAAGCCGGCAAATCGTGTGCCTACGTGTCTAACCCGGAATTCCTTCGGGAAGGCACCGCCCTGCTGGATACGCTATTTTTTGACAGGGTAGTCGCCGGTGGTAACGACAAAGAGGCTGTGCAATATGTACTGGGTCTCTACCAAACACTACTCGATAAACGGGGTACTATTGCAGCCATTGCCGGCGTGGCTTCGCGCGACCATGAGGGTAAGTTTATTGCCACCAGCCGCAATAGCGCCGAGCTTATCAAAGTGACTGCCAATGCGTTTTTGGCGCTCAAAATATCATTTGCCAACTCGATTGCCAAGCTGGCTGACCAGGTTGACGCCGATGTCGTCGAAGTCATGGATGCCGTCGGTACGGATGCGCGGATTGGGCGGGCATTCCTAAACGCCGGGCGGGGCTATGGCGGCGGGTGTTTTCCCAAAGACGTTAGCGGGTTGATTTCAAGCGGGTTGAACCACGGTGTAGAGCTAGAAATCATGACGGCAGCACAAAGTGTGAACGAGTCAATGATTGGCTATATCGTTGAAAAGGTGAAACAGGCGCTTGGCGAAGAACTTGCGGGCAAAAAAGTTGCGGTGCTAGGCCTGGCGTTCAAAGCCGGTACGAGTGATACGCGCCGTTCGCCTGGTGTGAAGCTGGCCAACTTATTTGCTCATGCAGGCGCAGAGGTATGTGCCTACGATCCGGAGGCCAGCCACGAAGCACGAGCCGAACTTCTGCCCCCTGTGAGCTTATGCGACTCTTTGTCGGCGGCTTGTAGTAATGCTGATATGACACTAATCGCGACCGAATGGCCGGAGTTTCTAAATTACTCCGCTAAGGGATACGCTGATCTCATGGCCGGTAAGATATTTATGGATGCTATTAACGGCTTTGATCCTCAGACGGTTACCAAAGCTGGCCTCACCTACTTAGGCGTCGGCCGCTAAACCTCAGATTTACCTCAGAGTTAACTCAGCTTTAACTCTGAGGTTTGCAATACACCTCTTCTCATCCTGCATTCACCTCAAACTCTATTTCTCTTTGTACCCCCCTTCCATTACTTTTGGTCACAAAAGTAATACAAAATGACCATCCCTGGTCACAACAAGTATGTTGTGAGCGATGGGGATAAATCAGACAGGACAGTATGTCCTGACTTAATTAGATAGTTACTCCATGGGCTTTGTTCGCCCTTCCAGGATCACCGATGGAATGGCAGAAAGATATGCCGGAGTAGAGCCAGTACTTGCCCTGAATGATCCTATTAAGAATATGGTGAAGGGATGCTTGTCATTGTACTGGCGCGGTGTATCTTTCTGCCAGGCCAATAGCGTGAGCATGGACAGGGCAGACAGCTTTTTGGTACTTTTTACTGGGTAAAAAGTACATATTGCACACTGTACCTGTGGGGATACGAGAGAAATGGTATAATTACCATTATATGAAATTGGTTGTCCAGGTTCCCTGTCTTAACGAAGAGCAGACGCTGCCGCTTGTGCTATCGTCTATTCCGAAAAAAATCAAAGGTATCGATGAAATCGTCGTCGTTATTATCGATGACGGTTCTACCGACAAGACAGTAGAAGTCGCTAAAAAGCACGGCGTCACGCATGTTGTACGCCACAAGCAGCGTATGGGACTGGCGCGTTCCTTTCATGACGGGGTGAACTACGCGCTGAGTATCGGCGCAGATATCGTGGTCAACACTGACGGTGACAACCAATATCCCCAAGCCCGCATTGGTGACTTAGTACAGCCAATCCTCAACAATGAAGCCGAGATTGTCATCGGCGACCGCCAAACACACACCATCGAGCACTTCTCACCGTTTAAAAAGTTCATGCAGCGGTTTGGCAGCTGGGTAGTGAACAAAGCAGCTGGTACTGCCCTCCCGGACGCTGCCAGCGGCTTTCGTGCCTACAGCCGGGAGTCATTATACCGGCTCAACGTGGTGACGAAATTTAGCTATTGCATGGAAACTATCATACAAGCCGGCAACAAACATATCCCTATTGCCAGTATTCCGGTGACAACCAATGCCAAAACCCGTGAATCACGTTTATTCAAAAACATCTGGCAGCATATGTATAAATCTGGGGCAGCTATCGTGCGCAGTTACATTATGTACCGGCCACATTTGATTTTTATCACACTCGGATCTGTATTGTTTGCGGGAGGTCTTATTCCGTTTATCCGCTATGGCATCGTATACATTATCGGGGATCGCGGTGACCATATACAGTCTCTCCTGCTGGGGTCTGTGTTCATCTTTGCCTCCATGATAGCCTTCGCACTAACCGTTATCGCCGATCTCACCCATACTAACCGTACACTCCTTGAGGACAACCTTGAGCGTACTAAACGCATGCAATTTCAGAAATGACACCCTACAGCTCCCTGAGAAACTTAAGATAAGTCGTTGCCGCTGCGTCCCAGCCATGTCGAGAGTTAAACTCTCTTATATGAGCGTGGGTTCTTTGAATGGCTTT
>CAZHPF010000051.1:0-6838 GCA_964534095.1 uncultured Candidatus Saccharibacteria bacterium | reverse complement strand
TAGAAAAGATGGAGGCGATTACTGTCAATAACCATGCAGGCGGGGGCAATACCAGAAAAATCCATGAAGGACGTATTGAGCGGGCTCCGCAAGCGGAGGTGGATGCCCACATTGCAATTGTTGAGGCACGACATGCAGTCGTAAGGGCATACATGGGGCACGACATGAGTTTAGCTAAAGGTTGACACCTGGTCGAAAAGGCGTACCATCTAGTATTGATGACTTACTTACAAGCAGCCATTGCCATCATTATTGATCCCAGTACAAGCGGGGCTGTGTAGGCGTATACAAAATTAGGCAACACAAGCGACCCCGCAAGGGGTCGTTTTTGTTATAAGGAAAAGTAAGAGATATGGTCAAAGAAACATTAGAAACACAGCCTTCTGTTCCTGCGGGAGTTTTAGCATCTCATGCAGGCTCTGCTTTGTTAGAGCTAGCCTGCCATGAAGCAAATGTAGTGGAGGAAACTACAGCTGCTGCTGAGCGAATCGCTGCTTTCATGAGCCCTACGCCGCTGGAGTTATCCGGCGCGCTCAGTAACCGTGTTGGCTGCAAAGTGCTGTTGAAGCGAGATGACCTGACACCCATTCATACATTTAAGGGTCGTGGCGCTTACAACGCTATAGCCCAGCTTGACGACGACCATTTTGTGACAGCGAGTGCAGGCAACCATGCCCAAGGAGTTGCCTTAAGCGCTCAATTACAGGGTAAAACTGCTACTATTGTGATGCCCACCACAACCCCAGAAAAGAAAGTTCAAGCCGTGCAAGCGCTAGGCGCCCAAGTCGAGTTGGTTGGTGCCACGTTTGACGACGCCTATGCCCATAGCCAAGCCATTCAAGCCGAAACAGGAGCCAGGTATGTGCATCCGTTTGATGACTCAGATGTCATAACAGGCCAGGCGACGATAGCCCTGGAAATCCTTGGGCAAAGCTCCGAAGTAACGCATATCTTTGTACCGGTTGGCGGAGGCGGCTTGCTCGCAGGTGTTGCGCAATACGTACATGCTACGCGACCTGAGGTAACTATTGTAGGAGTGGAGCCTGAAGACAGTAACGCCATGGCTCGTTCAGTCTATGCCGGTGAGCGGGTCACGCTTGACCATGTCGGTATTTTTGCTGACGGAGTAGCCGTTAAACAAGTTGGCGAGTTGCCATATGAGATCGTGTCTCGCTACAAGCCAGAGTTTATTACAGTCAGCGACGATGAGATATGTGTCGCGCTCGCAGGATTTGTAGAAGAGAAACGCGCCAGTCTCGAACCCGCCGGTGCACTCGGCATCGCAGGGATAGTCAAGTATGCGCAAGCGCACGGCTTGCTATCTGGCAGCGTAGCGGTAGCCATCTGCTCTGGCGCAAATATTGACAATAATCGGCTTTTACATGTCCTTAAACGAGCCGAGTCTGCTTCCGGCCGCATGGCATTACTGCGCGTTGAACTGGCAGAGCGGCCTGGTGCGCTTCACCAACTCTGTAGTTCTGTGGTGAGCGGTCACAATATTACCCAGTTTGAGTACCGCAAGGCCGACACAACCAAAGCCAATATTATGATCGGACTACGCGTTGCTGATGCTCAAGATACAAAAACCATACAAAAACATCTCGTGGAAGAGGGCTACAGCCATAGAGACCTAACTAACAACCAGGCTATTCTCGAACACGGCACACAACTGGTTGGCCTTGCGCCTGACTTTTCTACAGAAACTTTTTACTCAGTTGAGTTTGCTGACCGGCCAGGTGCATTACTTGAGCTTTTGGAACACCTTGGCGATAGATGGAACATCAGCATGTTTCACTATGGTGGGAGTGCCGGCGACACGGGTCGTGTATTGATTGGGTTTGAGCATGCTGATACGGCTGCGTTAGAGGAAGTACTGAAAGCCCACACTAGTAGCTTTATGGACGCTAACATGGCAGTTGCAGAAATGTTTGGCCAGTCCTTGCCCCAATAAGCATAGTTTGATATAATACCACAGTTACCAAAGACAGCGACTGTCAGCAATGACTTGATCTGGTTCCCAGGGTCGCCTAGGTGTATCAATACGATATTTGTTTTGAGCACTACTTTAGTCCCTTGGTACGCCAGGGGACTCTTGGTATAAACCGGCAGTAATAGGTCGATCGGTTTTAACATCTCATAGGAGAATCTATGGCACTTACAAAAGTTAAAAAAGACGAAGTCGTTCAGGAAGTGGTTGATTTATTGACCAGTTCCAAAATGACGGTAGTGACGAAGTACGAAGGAACGCCCGTAAAGGCTCTTCAACGCCTTCGCAAGGAAGGCCGGGAAAACGGCACAACGCTAAAAGTAGTCAAAAACCGCCTGGTCATTAAGGCCGTCAAAGCTACTGATAGCCTCAAAGACGTTGACACGAGCGCCCTCAGCGGGATGCTGTTGTACGCGTTCAACGCAGAAGACGAAGTAGCACCAGCGCAAGTGATTGCTGCCTTCGCCAAAGATCAACCAACACTTGAGTTCGTGGGTGCAATTACAGCAGAAGGCACATTTATGTCTGCTGACGAAGTAAAAGCTCTGGCGACACTCCCAAGTAAAACTCAGCTTATCGCTGGAATTATCAATACGCTTAATGCGCCAGTAAACGGTGTGATAAGTGGTTTGTCTGGTAACCTCCACGGGCTATTGCAGGCTCTGGAAGCCAAAGCAAGCAACTAACATTCTTTAGAAAGGAATATTTCATGGCAGATTTAAAAAAATTCGCAGAACAACTCGTGAACCTTAGCGTTCTTGAGGTTAACGAACTAGGAACCATCTTAAAAGAAGAGTACGGCATTGAGCCTGCCGCAGCGGCCGTTGCTGTAGCAGCTGCCCCTGCTGGCGGCGACGCTGCCCCAGCCGCAGAAGAAAAGGCCGAGTATGACGTTATCTTAAAAGATGCCGGCGCTCAAAAGGTTGCCGTTATCAAAGCAGTGAAAGATATCACCGGGCTTGGTCTTGGTGAGGCAAAAGCTTTGGTAGATGGCGCTCCAAAACCAGTACTTGAAAAAGCTAAAAAAGAAGACGCCGAAAAGGCCAAAAAGACGCTTGAAGAAGCTGGCGCAACAGCAGAGCTAGCTTAGCACGGGCTACAGTAAGCGTTCGCCGTGGCGGACAGAACTTGCCTAGTTATTTGTTCAGGCAAACAAAACGTACTCATGGCCGTGAGCTATGAGTACGTTATTTATCCACAGCTTTTAACGCCACCCTTTGACTTGCGTGGACAAGCATGGTAGGGTTATCCCAGAAGTGTATACAAATAAGTACACGAGAAGTAGGTGGACAAACAACCAGAGACCAGAGACAAACGAAAGACCAAACAAATGGCAGAAGTACCCGAAAAACAAATCAAACGTATGCGATCGCTTATTGCTGAAGCCGAGACAAGTCTCGCAGCCGCTAAAGAGCTCCTAATGAGCCTGGTTGGCGACGATCCCGTTGTGACTGCTGCAGTGCGCGACGAGCCACTGGGTAAAATTATTGAAGGCGTTTTTGATGGCCAAAACATGGTCGGCTCTGACGGTAAAACCTACCCTGTACCAGCCAACTATGCCAGTAAGTCAAAACTTGTTCAAGGGGATATCCTAAAGCTTACTATTGCCGAAGACGGAGCGTTTTTATACAAACAGATTGGCCCAATTCCGCGCAAGCAAGTCGTGGGTGCCCTCAAGCTGGAAAATGGTCACTACTATGTTACGGTTGGAGATAGAGATTACCGTGTACTACTTGCGAGCGTTACCTACTTTAAGGCAAAACCTGGTGACCAAGTAAGTGTGAACGTCCCAGAAGATGACTCACAATCTGAGTGGGCTGCCCTCGAAGCTGCTCTCTAAACCGCACATGGTTACGCGCTGTGGTTGTGGTATAACATAAGACATGCCTGATGGTTCAGAAATCATTGCCCCTTCTGCTTCTGCGAGAGATGGGATAACTCCTCCTGCTGACGCTCATAATGCTGCCTATGATTCTCCGCTGACGCGCGGGCCTGCCCAGTTTTTTGAAAGGTTGGCACAGCCGCTTAACACGTATATATATGGGCCTCTGACCGAGCAAAACCGTATGTTGGGCATGGTAGTAGCTAACCTTACACTCACCACTCCGCGGGTATTGGAGCCTGTACTGGGGCAAAGATACATCAGCCATTTGCAAGCCGGTCGCACTTGGCGCGCGTTTGGCTGTCTTGCCGGCAAAACTCTTCTAAAATTCTCGGATGGTCTGGACGGTCCCGTCACTAGGGAAAACGGCATTACCAGCTTATTCGGCGCAGGCCATGATGCGTTTGTAGATATGGTAGGAACACGCGATGACGGGGTACGCATTAAGCAAGCCCATAAGCACCTCGGGATAGACGACCCGGCGACTGATGCTATTATTGATGCAAGATTAGCCCTTGATATAGTCACGGTTGTGACTGGCGGTATTGCCAACACGGTTGCGGCAAAATACGCTGAATCAAAGGGCGCTACCGTGCCTGATCATGACCAGCCTAAAGCTAACGCCCCCGCGAAAGCGAAGTTTGCCCTCAGTGCTGTTGCCGATGCTGTGCTCCTTGCAGGAACACTCCCCAAAAAACCAGAAACGCAATTAGCGTTCAAACGTGCAGGCCGAGCTATCCTGATTGGTTCTGTAGCGGCAGGCGCATGGAGCAACATAAAGTATGTCCGCTCAGCACATCGCAATCTTCGACGAGCCCAAGCAGCGGCCGTCCCATCACCCGAGAGCGAAGAGACACCTGCAGCTTAGCCGTTGTAAAAGTCGCCAAGCATGCCTATATGTTTGCCGTAATGCACTATAATACGTAGGCTATGGGAAAGGCACTATACCGAAAACATCGGCCTAAAAAGCTGTCTGAAATGGTGGGGCAAGACCACATTACTGCAACGCTGGATAAAGCAATCAAGACAGGCCGGATTAGCCATGCGTACTTATTTACCGGCCCGCGTGGCACCGGCAAAACAACAACTGCACGCATATTGGCGCATGAAGTAAATAAATTACCTTATAACGAAGACGAAACCCATCTTGATATTATTGAGATAGATGCTGCCAGCAACCGGCGTATTGATGAAATTCGCGAGCTCAAAGACCGCATCAATATCGCCCCTACGAGCGCCCCTTATAAAGTCTATATCATTGACGAGGTTCACATGTTGACGCGCGAAGCGTTTAATGCGCTCCTCAAAACACTCGAGGAGCCGCCGGAGCATGCCATATTTATTCTGGCAACTACCGAAGCACACAAGCTACCGGAAACAATTATCAGCCGCACCCAACGGTTTAGTTTTAAACCATATTCGCTGGCTCAACTAACCCAGCAGCTAAAAACAATCGCAAAAAAGGAAAAGCTAAAAATTGATGATGATGCGATTGAACTTATTGCCCGTCACGGCAATGGCAGTTTTCGCGACAGTATAAGCTTGCTTGACCAAGTAGGCAACACCAGCGATCGCGTGTCCCAGGATGACATTCGTCAAGCCCTCGGCCAAGCTCCCGAGGAACTATTACAAACGCTTCTTGATACGTTACACTCAGATGATATTGCTGCCGTGGCACAGGCATTGCAAAGCGCCCAAGACAGCGGTATCCAGCCTGCCCAGCTTGCCGAACAGTTATCGCAAGAGATTCGCCGTCGCATGCTCGGCGGCCAACCTGTTCCTTCTCGCCCTACCGCACTCTTAAGGGAGTTAATGGCCGTACCTACCGCAAATAACCCACACATTGCCCTGGAGTTAGCTCTCTACGAGGCTATGCTCGACCGGACTCCTGGGCTGTCGCAGCCTTCCTCGAACACCCAACTAAGCAAGGCGGCAACGCTACCTGCCAAGACGATGCCGATACCGTCTCCTCTCGAAGAAGTTAAAAAACCAGCGCCGGTAAAACACTCTGAGCCAGAGCCTACCCCAGATACACCCACTGAGCCGGTCGACATGGATAATGCAATAGATGCGCCCACCCAAGGAGATTGGCAAGACATCCTGGACGCAATAAAGGCAAAACATAACACGCTCTACGGCATTATTCGCATGGCTTCACCTCAGTTCCAGCCAGGCAGTATCGTTCTGTCCTTCTCGTTTCCGTTTCATCACAAACGTGTCAGTGACGCCAAAAATCACGCTATTCTTACTAAAATCGCTGCTGAAACCACCGGGCAGCAATTACGCATCAGCTACGAATTAAATACAGTCAAATCGCAACCAGTTGCAGAAACAGTTGATACGCCTCCTGTTGACCTGGGTGCTATCACGGAAGTATTTGGAAAAGCTGAAGTATTGGATTAATCAACACGCTTGTGATTGCTCTGACGCGCACATACGACTACTATACATAGACCATGGAACCAAAACAGGGAGTACTACCACCACAAAACACCGATGCTGAAGCCTCGCTATTGGGTGCCATTCTGATTGATGCAGACGCTATTGTTCGGGTCGCGGACAAAATAAGCAGCGATGATTTCTATGATCGAAAACACCAGCTTATCTTCCGGGCAATTACCAGCTTATACGAGAGTCGCAGCGCGATTGATGTGCTCACCTTGGCTAACCGCTTAAAGGCTGACAATATGTTGGACGAGGCGGGCGGGTCGCCATACCTCACCGAACTAACTAACTTTGTGCCAACCGCGTCCCATGTCGAACAGTATGCCGACATTGTGGCTCAGAAATCACTGCGCCGTAAACTTATAAAAGCAGCCCAGGATATTGCCAACATGGGCTACAACGAAACTAACGCGCTTCAAGAGCTTATTGAAGACGCCGAAACCCGTCTGTTTGATGTGAGCCAACGCCATATCAGACAAGACATTGTCAGCATCGAAACAATTTTAGGCGATAGTTTTGACCGG
>CAZHPF010000050.1:0-6892 GCA_964534095.1 uncultured Candidatus Saccharibacteria bacterium | reverse complement strand
AAGTCCACCCTTACTTTGGCGTTAAAAAATCGAGGATATGAAGCGCACGATGCAGATGTTGATATATGTGCCTGGTATAGCCGCCAAACCAATCTAAAGGTTACATATCCAGATAAAATGCAGGATCGACCCGAAGACTGGGAAGACCACCATCTTCAGATAATGGAAGAAGAAGTACTGGAGGAGCTACATAACCGTTCTCGGGAGTCAGTTATTTTTATCTTAGGGTATTGTGACAAAGAAGCCGAAATGACCGATAAATATTTTGATAAAGTGCTCTGCCTAGAAATTGACGCGGAAACGCTAGATACAAGACTTCGTTCCAGAATGACAAACCGGCAAGGCTACGGTAAGGATCCCGACCAGGCAGCACACGTACGCCAGCGCTTCAAACCTAAGTTAGATCGTTGCCGAAGCGCCGGGATGACCATGATTGATGCCACCCAGCCAGTAGAAGTAGTCGTAGACTGTGTCCTTCAAGCAATAGAAGACACAATACAGAAACAATAATCTTGGTTAGGCTTGGGTACCAGGGGATCTCTACTTGTTAATATCTGTACGGTATAATCAATGATATGAAGATAATCCCCCGAACCAAAGCAAGAAGTGAACAAAGGCGGTCTGGGAACAGGCTCTATTACGACTTCCCTGAGTATTCACTCCACTTGAATGAAGTATTGCCTGGACAAGCAACGGATTGGCATCATCATGAAAAGATTTGGGAAACAGTTTATGTGATCAAAGGGCAACTTACTGTGCAATGGAAAGAGAACGGCAAAATTAAATCACAGCTCTTATCGGAGGGTGATGTGGTGGAGGTAGAAGATACACCTCAAAGCTTCCTTAACCACACATCGAACCTAGCTATATTTCTCGACATTAAGCAAGTGCTTTCAGGAGAGGATAAACAAAACCTGCTAAGAGTTGATAAAGTTTCAGACTAGTAACTAATTGGTTGACGACAGACCTGCTAAGCGAACCTGCTTTGAATACTATGCACAACTTATTGCTTAACTTCGGCAGGAACAGGTTAGAACAACTACATCTGGAATTTTTATATCAAAAAGGCGACCATTTCCGTCGCCTTTAATGTTTCGCTGTGGTCTATTTATTTAACCTGAACGATGGCACGATCCGCATTGAAAGAATTCGGCTTCCAGATAACGTATTGGTGTCCTTTTTCTACTGGCACTTCAAAGACAATTTTGCCAGAGGCCTTACCGCCATCTACTATATCGCCTGAACTCAATGGACCAGAAACGGTAGCAAAGGCACCATCAAGTACTTGCCCACCAGCAGTCTGAATACGAAAATCAAAGACGTTGTACGGCTGTGTTTCGTTACTAGTGTTCTCTAATACAACATCAGCAACGACATAGGTCTTGCCACTCTCTGCGGTTTCAAACTCGCTTATAATAGTCTTATATTCAACACCTGACAGCGTCAACTTTACGCCACCCACAGTAGCTACCTCTCCTGGCAATACTTCTATGTCTTTTGTCTGCTTGTCGGCTCGCTCGTCAAACTTATAGATCTTTTCGCTATTGTTACCACCACCGCCAGCAGAGTTGTTATTTGTACTTCCGCCGCCCGCAGCACCGCCAATAATAGCTATTCCAACGATAACTAGAATTACTGTTAATATCTTATGTTTTTTTAACCATTTCATTATATAAAGCCTCACTTTAGTTTATATCTGTAGACTATACACAATACCAAACAAAAAATAAAGTGCCACTTTATGTTTATTGTTCCCTCTTGTTTCTACCCTTAGAGTATGCAAACAGCAAATGAGCAAAAGTTCCTAAAAGCATTTGGCAAGCGTGTCGCAATACTCCGCAAGGCACGTAACGTTACGCAACAGCAGTTAGCCGAAGATATTGGGGTTAGCGTTGTCACGATTGCCTACATAGAGACTGGCAAACAGTGGGTACGCCCTAAAACTTTGGGCAATATAGCCAAAAGCCTAAAGGTAAATATCAGCGATTTATTCTCTGACATATAACAGTTTTATCCAACTTCTGTAAAGTAACGCTTCCTAGACGCCATAAAGCGTAATAGCCGATAGCTTTAAGGTTAAATGGGGGTACAGCAAGTATTACCTATAGATCTTAAGAACCCTGGGACGGGTTCTTAAGATCGAATGCTTTCGAATGTGGTCGGGGTGAAAGGACTCGAACCTTCGACCTCGCGGTCCCAAACCGCGCGCGCTAGCCAACTGCGCCACACCCCGTAACGGAGGTGATTATAGCGTATAACTCGACAGAAAGCTAGAGACTAAACTCGTAAATCTCGGTGTTGCCAAACCCTTCAATCTTGTACATATCTTCGTGGTTCAGGCTTTGGCTAAAAGCCTTAATAGCCCGCCCCGTTCCACCGTGGCTAACCAGTACTACATTTTTGGCAGGCTGTTTCTTGAGCCAACTTAACCCACTGGTAACGCGGTCAAGCATGGCCTTAGTTGTCTCTAGGCTCTCGTGGACTGCCCCGTTCATCACGGCCTCACGGTATTCCGCATGAGGCCGTCCCGAATAATACCCCATAGCTCGTTCGATAAACTCGGGTCTTTTCACGATACGGGTGGGCTCATATCCTAGCTCTTTGGCAATGAGCTCGGCCGTTTCTACGGTACGCTTCATAGGCGAACATACGATAAGGTCTACCTTTTTATCTCGCAGTTTCCGGCCGGCTTCTTTTGCTTGGCGACGGCCTTCATCTGTCAAATCACAATCATGTTCAGAGCCGCTGGCTACTCCGGCAACATTGCCTTCGCTCTCGCCATGCCGTACGTAGTAGACTGTGGTTTTCGTATTGGTCATGCGACAACCTTCGGATTATTTAGCGAACTCAATGGCGCGGGTTTCGCGGATAACGTTGACTTTGATAGTACCTGGGTACTGCATGCTGGCTTCTATCTTGGTGGCGATATCGCGGGCGAGTTTGATGGCGCTGAGGTCATCAATCTGTCCAGGTTTTACAAACACGCGGACTTCGCGGCCTGCGCTGATGGCATACGATTTGTCGATACCCGGGAAGCCATTGGCAACGTTTTCGAGGTCGCGCATGCGTTCGGCAAAGTTTTCAGAACTAATGTTACGGGCACCGGGACGAGCCGCGCTAATAGCGTCAACTACCCGTACGATGATAGCTTCGGTAGTAGTGGCTTCAACGTCGTCGTGGTGCTGCTCAGCAGCCAAAGCGACTTCTTCGGGCGCACCATATTTGCGAAGCATTTCACCGCTAATATGATGATGCTTGCCTTCCATTTTGTGCGTCAGGGCTTTGCCGAGATCGTGGACAAGCGCAGCGTATTTAGTAGTTTTGACGTCTGCGCCTACCTCCTCGGCAATGATACCGGCAATATGCGCCATCTCAGTGCTGTGTTTTAGGACATTTTGGCCATAGCTTGTGCGGTATTTGAGTTCGCCGAGTAAATGCAGAATCTCTTTAGGGATGCCGATGATGCCGACTTCACGGGCGGCGTCTTCACCGGCACGCATGACATCTTTTTCGACTTGTTTTTGGGCTTTCTCTACAACTTCCTCGATACGGCCTGGGTGGACACGACCGTCTTTGAGCAGCATCTCGAGTGCCACACGGGCAACTTCGCGGCGTACTGGGTCGAAGGATGACAAGATAATATAACCAGGCGTGTCATCAACCATAATGTCAACGCCGGTAGCACGTTGCAGAGCCTGAATATTGCGGCCTTCTTTGCCAATAATACGGCCTTTCATTTCTTCGTCTTCAAGCTTGACGCTGGTGATGGTACGTTCAGCCGTAACCTCACTCGCCATACGCTCCATGGCCTCGACGATAATCGCGCCGGCTTTTTCCTCGGCGTTCTCTTTGGCTTCGTTTTGCAGTTTACTTATCAAACCGGTAAGATCATTGCGAATGTCTTTTTCGGTCATTTTCAGCAGGTGTTCGCCGGCTTCAACTTTGGTGAGCTTGGCGACTTTTTCCAGCTTTTCCTGCTGTTTGGTTCGGATAGCTTTAATTTCATTTTTGAGTGATTCAACTTCGTCCTCACCTTTGCGAAGTGATTCGGCTCGTTTATCTAACTCATCCAGTTTTTTGTCGAGCGAGACTTGACGGTCGAGCAGTTTTTGCTCTATTTCTTTGATTTCTTTGCGACGCTGGGTTTCGTCGGCACGGGCTTGGTCGGCGAGTTGTTTGGCTTCTTCGCGGGCAGCTTCAAGTGCCTTTTCACCTTCTTTTTTAGCTCTTTTCATCTCTTTGTCGGCAGCCTCAGCGGCGCTCCCGATTTTTTGTTTTGTTACGATTTGATTTGCGCCAAAACCTGCCGCAATACCAGCAATAGCCAGCACTATCGTGATTGGTTCCATAGTGTTTCCTCCCTATCCTGCAGATTGTGTGACGAGGCGTCACTATCACTTCATTAGCCTCGTGTTGTTGCAATCTGAAAAACGAACAATAAAGTTTATACGATTGGATTCGCTTGAATCTATTAAGACAAAATCCTACCTACATAATACCCGCTTAGCGAAACAGAGACAAGTATATTTGAGATCCACGCTACTGGGGAGGTTGTGTGGGGGTGATGACCACTGGTGTACCGGCCGTTTGGACTGGCGGGGTAAGGGGGACTGGCGTCTGCGGCTTTGGGACAACAATCTGGTTAAGTACAGGTTGTTGTAAGGGTAGAGGGGCAGAAGCCACAGGAATTATAGAGGATTGCGGTGGTGTCGTAGGAGGCTGGGGCGGCAACGTAATGGTCGGGGTAACCTGCACCGGACGTCCCAGTGGTGGTTGCGGTGGGTTAGCTTGCGTGGGAGCAGCCGGTACAAACGGAGGTGGCGGAGCAATATTTGAAGCAGGCGGCGTGCCCGCACCACTATTACCCAGCGGTGGTTGCTGCGACACATACGCTTGATGACGTGCCCGATGCCGTACAATCAGGATAATTGCCCCTACTACCAGTCCTAGCGCAACAACCACGACGCCAGCAATAAGAGCAGTCGGGTAAAGCTTCACATCGTTACCTGCGGCAATTTGGCTGTTGGCGTTTTCGATATAACCGTCAACCAGCCGATGCGACGAATAGTTTTGTTTCACTTTGGCAAACTCTTTTTTGGCTGCAGAAAAGTGGTTTTGCGAAAATAGTGTTAAGCCGCTTACCCACGCACCTTGTGTGCTGCTTGATGAGGCAAACGTTATATTCTTGTCTTCGGCAAGCTTTGTAAAGTCTGCTATATCACGCATATAGCTCTTGGCGGCATTACCCTGATCGTCGCCGGAAACTCGATAAGTGAGCAAGCCAAAAGCAAACCCTAGCTCAGTAATGGCAGGCCCACCGCTATTGCCGTGCGATGCGTCGGCGTCTGACTGATACAGTTTAGTCTTGCCGCCCGCAGCTTCTTTGATAGCACTCACCGAACCGTTTGTCACCGAGACGTCGAGCGAACTGTTGTCAACTAGACTGTTTTCGGCATCACCCGGGAACCCAAGCACAGCAATTTTTTCGTTTTGGGTTACCTGACCCGTGCTGATTTTTATGAGCGGAGCTTCTTTAATATCAATCTTAAGCAGGGCTACATCACTCGAAGAGAATCCTTCTGGATCGCCCGACTGGGCAACCAGCAAATCTTTACCCGAGTAGTCAAATCCGATTACTTCCGCGCGCTTAACGTCATCTGTGTCTTTGAAATCAAGCAGCGTTTTGATGTCATCAGTCTTTTTTACATCTAACGGATTTTGGCCAAGCGCTACGATAGTTACTTCTTTTTTGTTCTCAAGCCGTAACTGACTATCGGTGGTGTCATAAATTTTAGCCACAACGGCAGCTAGCTTTTGCGGGTCATTGGCAAGACTAGCTATCTGAGCGTCGGTTAAGCCTAACCCTCGCAAATAGCCGATAAGTTGGGTTGGGCTGCTGGTAACGATACCTACAACAATGTCTTGAGCAGTCAGAACAGTAACGTGTCCATTTGTAGCAATATACCCGTCACTGGACACTAAAAATCCGCTGCCCGTCATACCCGTGCAATCTTCACCATAATTGCTGCTACCTACGATGAGAGTACCGCATACGATATGATAAATTTTTACGACAGCTGGCGAAACAGAGTCTGAGAGATACTTGCTGTCAAGCGGGGTTTCGGCATAGGCCAGGCCTTCCGGGCGAAAAGAAAGGCCTTGAACCTTAGAGCCTCCATTAAACTTCAGGCTTGAGAACGTAGCTGCATATTCGGACGGTATCGTAGAGTTATTGAGAAGCCCGCTCAGCTTGAGACTAAACGGATGATTTTTAACAACGCCATTCCAGACGACAGCATAACTAATACCACCACTAAACTTCGGAGTATACTGATAGGTCGTTTTTAGTACTGCCGTACCGTCGGCGAGTGTATCCTTGTTTTGTGACACTTTCATGACGTCAAAGTCAGCAGACGAAGTAACTGGAGCCAGCTGGGCAGCTAACTCGGCATCGGTTTTGGCAGCATTAGCTGGATTGGATTTCAACGCCAAAAAGGCTGCCGTGTCAGGTTGAATTTGCACACTAAATTGCGAAGGGCTTACACTAGCAGCAACAGTACCGGCCTTGGGTCGCAACGTAACAAAATTTATCTGTAGATTGTCGTCTAATTGTGGCTGGGTAACGTGTTGTCCGGCCCCCTTATCGTCCACTGCGGTCGCGCTTGGCGTAAACATAGAGGCGTCAAAGTCTAAGCTAAACCCGTACCCTGACCGCAGGGTCTGTAGCTGCGACACTACTGGCGAAGTAGTCGTTTGATTCACTACTTTCTGACGGCTGCTGCCCACAATGATTCCGACTTGAAAAATTACCAGAAGCAAAAAAAGTAACGCCAGCAAGAGCAGGCCTAGGTGTCGTTTTCGGTACGGTTTTGCATGATGTGGTTTTACTTTA
>CAZHPF010000049.1:0-6913 GCA_964534095.1 uncultured Candidatus Saccharibacteria bacterium | reverse complement strand
CATGAGGTGCAGAGCATCTTCGGCGGTGGTTGTGTGGGGCGCAGAGACCGCCGGAACCATAAATTCGTTGACAGTCTGTGACTCGTCGCCAAGCCAGAATTTTAATGTATGGCTGCTCACCACTCCTAGTGGCTTGCCATCTGCATCAACGACCGGGAAAGTGTGAAACTTATAGCCGCTTGCTTCGCGTATGTCCATAAGTGAGCGAACTGTTTGACCATTGTGAGCCACAATTGGCTTGTCAACACGACTCATGAGATCCATTTTGACGGCACGAGCTTCTTGTTTGAGCTGCCCTGGCGTAAGGGCAGCATGCAGCACGCCAATCCCGCCAGACCGTGCCATGGCTATCCCCATCTCATGCTCAGTTATGGTGTCCATCGCGGCGCTTATAAAGGGCGCTTGTAAAGTGATATCCGTTGTGAAGTGTGTAGTTGTGTTGGTGTCGACGGCCAGTTGGTCTGTCAAGACAGGCACCAAGTCGACATCGTCAAACGTTATGGAGCTAAAGGCGGCTTCGAGGTCAGCAAACAAAGCTTGTGTACGGTCGTTGGCCGGGGCTAAAATTTCCGGATTTCCCATAGTCCCCCTCCTGCTAATACGTACGATTGTACCGCTAATGTCAAGCAAAGGCCAGGCTTCGTCGTAAATATTACGTAGCAGCTACAGGAATCTGTGCCGGAACGGACAGCGTCGTGGGTATAGAAGAGCTGATCCAGCCAACAGTGAAGATACGACGTATGCTCGTTGTTTCAAACATATGGGCAAGCGGGCTCCACCCTCCTCTTCGAAAGAAGAGGGTTGTGCCTGGACGCGTATGTGCAGTGTGCCCGACTGGTATAAATATCTTATCATCGACCTTGCCTCTTCGTATGTCCATGGTTGCTTGCCGAAAAAGCGCCTTGTTTTTGGGCAAACCCTGCAATGCAAGAACTTCTGGTTGGAATTCAAAAAACAACGCCCTGGCTATTCCCTGTTCGGTATAGTGCACAGACAGGTCGATATCGTCGGGGTCATAATACCCGTCTGTATGAAGCCCTACGTCATCGGTTGGGAACTGGGTGTTATGATGGGAGTCTTGAGGCGAAAATTGCCTCAGCAAACTACTGGCCGTCATGGTGCGGGTGGATTGTTTGGTCTCTACCTCGAGTTCTAGTCCGAGCTCGTCGAATGTGGGCTGTAAGGGATCAAGGGTCAAAAACTCACGCCTAGTGGTACGTGTTACGGCCAGCACTGGCAAATTGCCGATTGCGAGGTTAGTGAATGGAGTGCCAGCAACGTGGTCAAGCGAGTCGAATACTTCAACAGGGGCAGTTTCAAAAGAGACTAAAGACATATATTACCTTTGCACGATAAGTACGAAACATGTTCGGAGCATAACCTCGGTACTTTTGATAATATTATCATATAAACGTATATATTGCAAACGTGAGCGATATGTTACTGCTCATGCTTGCAATTTATGGAAAGCCACTCCACAATACTGCTATCTAACTAGAGGAGGGTCAATGAGCGGCGAACGGACAGCATTAGTGGTAGGAAGCGGTGGTCGCGAGCATGCTCTAGCTGAACAGCTTGCGCCAACAGTCGATACATTATATTTTACGGGTGAAAATGCAGGAATTGAATCGTTGTCAAATGCACAGCAAGTGCCACCGAGTGAGGAAGTTGCAGCATATGCTCTGGCAAAAGAAGTTGATTTGGTTGTTATTGGGCCGGAACAGCCGCTCGTGGATGGATTGAGCGATCAATTGCGCGCAGAGGGCATAACAGTTTTTGGGCCAAGCAAAGAAGCCGCGCAACTAGAGGCAAGCAAAAAAGCGGGTCGCGAATTTGCTAACAGGAATGGTATCCCTACTCCACAATGGGAACATGTAACTTCTATGGAAGGATACGATGAGGTTGTGAGGAGACTTGGCAGCGGAGATGTAATACCCAACCTCGTGGGGAAAATTGATGGTTTGGCGGGCGGTAAAGGCGTATTGGTAGCTGATACATGGGCGCAGCTTGATGCATTTGCGCGGGGCTCGTTGAGTGGTGAATTATTTGGGGGAGCCGGCAAGGATAATCTTCTTGTGGAGGAACGGCTACATGGTCCAGAAGTTTCGATGTTTGTCCTGTCTGATGGTGAAAACTTCTCTATTCTGCCGCTCACCCAAGACTACAAACGCCGGGACGAGGGCGACCGAGGGCCGAATACTGGAGGAACAGGTGCGCTCACGCTTCCAGATGGGGTTATAGTCGCTCCTTGGCAGTTCCGCCAGATGCAAGAAATTGCCCGAAAAAGTGTTAAGGGTATGAAAGCTGAAGGTACACCCTACAAAGGAGTACTGTATGTCGGACTCATGTTAGCGGAAGAGCATGGGGGAGCACCGGTAGTTATTGAATACAATGTCCGGTTTGGCGATCCTGAGGCAGAGGTTTTGGCACCCAGTCTTGGGGCAAGGACGTTTGATATCTTAGCATCCACGGACAAGTACTTACGGGCAGATTTGTTGCCCAAGAAAACCGGGCAGATGGCGTTGACGGTCTGTCTGATGGCTAATGAGTATCCGGATGGGAAAAGCCACGGAGTGCCAATCTACGGACTTGATAGAGAGTACGAAGGTGTGACTGTCTACCATGGCGGAACCGCTCGGCAGGAAGACCAAGTCATCACGAATGGCGGTAGGGTACTGTACGTTACCGGTCATGGTGATACGCCAGAAGAAGCTGCGAGGCGGGCGTATGCAGCAATTGGTGCGGATGGAGTACACTTTGACAATATGCACCACCGCCGGGACATTGGCTGGCAAGTCCTTCAAGCAGCTTGAGTTAGGCCGCGACATGAGGTAAAAACCACCTCGTAAGGTGGTTGCAGGACGGTCTCGCTATCTTTTTATTATAACATGTTTTGTCAAGTAATTCAACTAGTGAGTGCCGACAAGAGTCCATTGGTTATTTTCCAGCCGTAGCCGGTAGGTTGTGTCACCATCAGTCATATCAAACAGCCGGATAGCGTGCTGACCCTTCGTGACCAGGTACTGGATACCATCGTTAAAGGTAAAACGTTGCTGGCCTAGTTCGATTTGCTTAGGAAAGGTTTTGATTTTGCCAAAGCTAGATAAAAAGTAAAATGCATCGACAGTGACAGCTTCATTGATATAAGACATAAGATTCTCCTGTTGCTCCTGTTGGTATGTAATCCCACACCAACGTACGTTATAAGTAGTTAGTGAACGGGTTTAGGGGTTTGGAGCGATCCGGTAAAAAACAGACACCGTTCATGCTGTTTTCGTAAACGGAGAGCTAGGAGCGAGCGTCCAGGGACCGAAGTGTGGTTGCCCGAAAATCTTATAAGCCTGCAAGTGAAAAGGCCGTAGAGCCAGTACTCACATGACGTAGCACAATTATAAATCGTGGCAAGGCCTTATGCAAGAAAAAGCTTATGTTTTTTATTTAATAGTTGTTACTGGGGAGAACGCGTAAAGGCTTTTACGACTATTACCAGCACGATAGCTCCCACTAGGGAGATAAGGAAGCTGGAAAGATTAAATCCAGTGACGCCTTCTCCTCCTAACCCGCGGGAAATGAAGCCTCCAATTAAGGCACCCACTATCCCTACGATGATATTTGCGATACCTCCCTGCTCCTTGTTAGTGCCGGTAAGGATTGAAGCAATCCAACCGACTAAGGCACCAAAAATAATCCAAACGATAAAATCCATGCAGTGTTCCTTTCGGTTATGCTATACGTTTATGTTAATTTGAGGACTTGTTTAGGTACGCGAGTAAACCGACGGTGCTGCTCTGTGTAGTCGTATGTGTCCCGTTGCTCGGTTAGATGAAGATCAGGGTACTGCTTGGCCTTTCGGGCGATAAAATGGTTGATGCGGGTGCGAAGTTCTGGTTCCCAAATGTCATGCATATAATTCTCCTTTTACGTTTGAGTGCAGCTCTATGATAATTGCTTATGTGGGGAACGTCTGTAAGTAAGATTACGAACCGGGTGTAAGATAAATTACACGAACATGGTCTGGATGACCTACAATACTAAGTGTTACCTGCGAGGAAAGTATGCAAGACCATATAGACGAGCTTACCAAAGATGCCCTGACGCGTACGTATAATGCTGGTTCGACGGTGTTGTATCAAGGCGAAGTGCCGCGTTCAGTGCAAGTGCTACGCCGAGGGGTAGTGAGGGTGTTTAGTATATCTAACCAGGGCGACGAGCAAATCGTGACATATCATACGGCTGGGGAGTTTTTCCCGACATCATGGTTGTTTGGAAAAACAGTGAGTAGTTTGTTCTTTTATGAAGCAGTGACAGATTGTGAAGTGGCGTTCGTGCCGCGGGAGACGTTTTTGGAGACCGTATATAGCAACCCGGCAGTAACGCGTCAGTTGGTAGATTACTTCGCAACGAGTTATGCGGCCTCGCTTCTTCGCGTAACAGCGCTGGAACAGCCCAAAGCCCGGCAGAAGCTGCTCTATACGCTTTACTATCTCTGTCAGCGCCATGGCTATCCGGTAAAATCCCAAGTGCGTATTTCCCTAGCACTTACTCACCAGCATTTAGCAGGCTTGGTGGGGTTGACGCGGGAAACCACAGCAACAGAAATGAACCGGCTGCGCAAAGAAAAGATCCTGGATTATACCAACCAGACATATGATGTGAACCTGGAGCGGCTGCTAGAGCTTATTGGTGAAGATAGCCTGCGCGGTATGAGCATTAAATCCTGAGCTAGCGCTGGTCGGTCGCCAACGTTTCTTTGACAAGTTTGACCAGCTCGTTAGGCGATGCCCATGCTTTGAGAATGTAGCGCTGGGCACCGAGCTGGTAAGCTTCGTCGATTTCTTTCTGAGTGTCAAGATTGCTGAACACGATGACTTTCACTTTTGGGTGAGCCGTTTCAAGCTGGTATTTTCTGAGAAACTCAATCCCGCTCACTTTTGGCATGCGTAGATCCAGCAGGATAAGGTCAGGTTCCAGCGTCTTGGTTAATTCCAAAGCTTCGTCGCCGTCATATGCTCCAAATACTTCGTAGGCTTCTTTACGGAGAATGATCTGATAAGCCTCGTTGAGCGCAGGTTCATCTTCGACTACCAAAATTTTTTGACTAGGACTGGACATTATACCTCCTTGGTAACGGTTGTCGCTTGACCGTTCTTTGTATCTCACACATGCTGCGCCCATCATATGGGCTGGTGGGTACAGCGGCTGTTAAAAATATTACATTCACGTTGTTTTACCTTCTTTTCTGACAGGTAAGACGAGAGTAAAGATTGATCCTTCGTCAGGCACTGAATCATAAGTAACCTTACCGTCGTGGGCTTCTATAATCTTTTGGGCAAGGTAGAGGCCGATGCCGCTGCCGCCGACTTTGTTGGTCAGTTCGTTGGGAATGCGCGAAAATTTTTGAAACAGTAGCACTTCGTCGCCACGACTGATGCCTACACCAGTGTCCCGAACGGAAATATGCATGCTACCTTTTTTCTGGAGTAACGTGATGGTTATGTTTCCGCCGTCGGGCGTATATTTGGTCGCGTTGTTTACGATGTTTTCGATTGCCATACGGGTAAACTGTTCGTCGGCATGGAGATGAAGGTGATGTTTAGGCATGTATGTTTTGATGGTTTGCCGGCGTGCTTTGATTGACCCTGACAGCTCATCTATGATGTCGGTGACAAGTTGATTGAGGTCAAAATTGGTTTTGTTTAGTTCGAGATAGCCGGCATCTACTTTGGCCACCACTAACATTTCGTTGATTGTTCCCAGCTGGCGTTCGTTGCTCTGGTAAGCTTTTTCGATGAAAGATTGTTGTTCAGCGGTTAATGACCCAGCGTATCCTTCGCGTAGCATCCCGATGTATTGTTTGACTCCAGTTGCAGGGGTACGGAGCTGATGCGACGCTAAGGCGAGCAGCTCGTCTTTGGCCTCTTGGATTTCATTAGCTTCCTGGTGGCTCAGTAGTCGTGTTCTGTTAAGTAGTAACAAATAGATAAAACCGGCGACAAAAATACTGAACAATGCTCCGCCCCACAGTACGCCCGCTGGTCGGTTAAGTTCGTTGGGTGGTAATGCGTGGAGACCGATAGAGCCTTTGATAGTCCATTGTTTGTCTTCAATAGGAAAAGTTTGGGTCATGCTCCACTGTGCGCCTGAGCGTACAACGTCTTTATAAAAGCTGTTTTCATACAATGGCGTATCGCCCACGGCTTCGTATAATATCTGGAAGCCAAAGTTGGGATTGCTGTCAGGTATGGCTTTGCTAATGAAGTTATAGGAGCGAAACGGCATATAGACGTAACCGATAATGTGTGAACGCCGCTCAGCAACAGTCACTGGTACTTTGCCTCGTGAATAAATTGGCGCAAAGACCAAGAACCCCTCATGGCGTTGATTATTGCTATCGGGCAGTAGCTGGAGAGGCGAAGAGAGGGCTGGTTTACCAGTGTCTCGTGCGGTGTCTAGGGCGGTGCGGCGCACGGGGTCAGAGTACATATCATACCCTATGGCGCTTTGGCCGCTGCCCGCGGTAGAGCGAAGATAAATTAATGGAATGTAGAGCGAACGAGTTGCCTTAGGGTAGACATGATATGTGTCTAGTGTTTTTCGTTGTTGAGCGAGGTGGGTATCAAGCTCTGCTCCAGAGACTACTTGGGCGTAGCCTACCCCGCTGACGCCAGGATAGCGGGCATTGAGGTCAAACACATCAACGAAGGTATCCCATTCTTGACGCGATACTTCTTCCGAGGCTTCAAATAGCCCCGTTGCGGCGCGTAGGATGTCGTTATAAGTTTCCAGCCGGGATTGTAGCGTAGTTTTGGTTTGTTCAACCTGACGAGACAATAACTCATTGCGCTGGCGTTGGATCGCCCGGTTTGCGTTTACCCAGCCCCACAGTGTAAGCCCCATAAAAGCTGCAAATACC
>CAZHPF010000048.1:0-6973 GCA_964534095.1 uncultured Candidatus Saccharibacteria bacterium | reverse complement strand
AAGACGAGCCAGCACCCGCTCCTGAAGAACAGACCGGCAAGGCAGAAGCCGAAAAAGCCGCCGAAGCCGAGCAGGCCGAACACACGAAAGAGCTGATCGATGAAAAAACCTATTTTGTACCTATCCATCAAGGCAAGCAAGGCGGCAGCTGGGCATTGTTCTTATTTCTCCTGCTGATGGTTGCGGTTGGTACGATTGCCTACATGATGATGACCTTAAATAAATAATGTCTGCGCCAAAGCCTGCTAAAATATACTGATGCATGATCTTTTGAATGAGCTGAACAGCGAGCAGCAACGCGCCGTTGAAACGACCGAAGGGCCGCTGCTTATTCTGGCAGGGGCGGGAAGCGGCAAGACCAAAACACTGACGCATCGCATCGCTCATATCATTTCCACAGATAAGGCCACGCCCTACAATATATTAGCAGTCACCTTTACTAACAAAGCTGCCCAAGAAATGAGAGAAAGGGTGGCCGGGCTGTTAGGCGAGCAGGCCGCTAACCGCAGCTTTATGCCGTACATGGGGACGTTTCATAGTATTTGTGTACGTATATTACGCCGCGATGCTGAGCATATCGGCCTATCGAGTAATTTTGTGATTTTTGATGAAGGCGATCGCCAAGCTGCGATCAAACAGGTGACGAAGCAGCTCATGATAGACGAAAAAGCTTGCCCGCCGCGAACGATTAGCGGACTAATCAGCAGCGCTAAAAACGAGCTTATTTCACCTGCCGCGTATGGAGCTAGAGCAAACGGTCCCGTCCAAAAAGCTGCCGCGCAAGTGTACCCGTTATATGAACAAGCCCTTCGCCAAAACACTGCGCTTGATTTTGATGACCTCATTAGTAAAACCGTGCAGCTGCTTGAAACCAACGAGACTATACGCCGGCGCTGGCAAGAACAGTTTCGCTATATCATGATTGACGAATACCAAGACACCAATGCTGCCCAGTATAAGTTAATCAAACTGCTCACGGACGCCCACCAGAACATCGCGGTGGTGGGCGATGACTGGCAGAGTATTTACTCGTGGCGCGGTGCAGATTTTCGTAATATCCTTAACTTTGAACAGGATCATCCCAAGGCGACCATTATCAAATTGGAACAAAACTACCGCAGTACTAAAGCGATTCTGGATGCTGCGCACGCTGTCATTACCAAAAATGCTCAGCGCAGCGACAAAAAACTATGGACCGATGCTGGTGACGGCCAGCCGGTGCGCCTCATGCAGTTTCATAACGAACGCGCCGAAAGCGATGCAATCGTACAACGGGTTAAAATCGCTACTGATATAAAGGCGCGTCACTTCAATGAGTTTGCCGTTTTGTATCGCACCAATGCCCAAAGCCGGGCAGTCGAGGAAGCCTTTATCCGCTACGGTATTCCGTATCGTATCGTGGGCGGCGTACGTTTCTATGACCGTAAGGAAATCAAAGACATCGTGGCCTATCTGCGGCTTATCTACCAGCCGAACGACCGGGTGAGCTTCGAGAGGATCGTCAATGTTCCTACACGCGGCGTCGGGGCTAAGTCGCTTCAGCAATTTTTTACCTGGCAGGCAGAGCTTGGCGTATCGCTTTCTGAAGCCCTGCAAACTGCAGAACAGTGTGCTGCAATAACACCCAAAGCCCGTGCAGGGCTTAGTAGTCTCAATGACGTACTGCTACGATTTCGGGATATCATGGATGATACACCACTGCCGATCATGCTCGATAGCCTCATCAAGCGATTGGACTATCTAGCCTTTCTTGATGACAAAACGCCACAGGGCGAAGCTCGCCAAGAAAATGTCCGCGAACTATTGAGCGTTGCGAAATCCTATCAAGACCTGGGGCTGGATCTGTTTCTGGAAGAAATAAGTCTGATGAGCGACCTCGACACGGCGGATTTTGGCGGCAATGCCGTGATGCTCATGACACTACATGCAGCAAAAGGCCTAGAGTTCCCGGTTGTGTTTATGGTCGGGATGGAGGAAACCGTGTTTCCGCATTCGCGTGCCCTCTATGACCAGTCAGACATGGAAGAAGAGCGGCGGCTTTGCTATGTCGGTATGACGCGCGCCCGCGAAGAACTGTACTTGCTCTACGCTACCTCGCGTATGCTTTACGGCGGTGTACAGCACAACCCGCCAAGTCGTTTCCTTAGCGAAATTGAGGGCGAGACGCATATAGCTACCGGATTTGAAGCCCCTTTACCTCAATCATTTACGCCTGCTGCCCCGTCCGACGAGCCACGCTATGTCCCTGAACTCAACGAAGGCGATAGTGTACGACATCAATTATTTGGTCTTGGTACGGTAGTAGAGATAAACGGCGATAACGCCACGATTTACTTCAAAGGCAAAGGACCGAAGAAGTTGAATACCGCTTTCGCGCCACTCGAAAAACTGTAGTCAGGGGCAAGACTGGCAGTGGTACAGCAAATTTGCTACACTATACCTTAGCTCTTAAGGTGCGAGTGAGGTTTTGATTGTCCCGACTTGTCGCCAGAGCAAATCTGCTATGCGTAAAAAACTTCTCACCATTCGAAAACATTTTTTAAGCCGTGAATTATACCGTCATCCCTTTGCCGTCCCTTTGGTGACTCTAGTTGCACTTTGCGGCGTAAGTCTCTTTGCTATGGTAGCGTTTGGCGGAATGACCATTGGGGCAGGGGATTCGCACGTTGTGCAGCTAACCGTTGAAGGACAAAAAGAAAGCGTGCCCACTCGGGCTGCCACCGTTGAGGACTTTCTCTCGCGTGCCCAAATCACTGTTAATCCTGGCGATGTGGTAGAGCCGTCGCGTGATAGTCAAATCCTGACAGACAATTTTCGTATCAATGTCTATCGGGCTCGTCCGGTAACTATATTCGATGGCACCTCACGGGTACAAGCCCTCAGCGCGGCTAAAGCTCCCCGTACTGTTGCCGAACAAGCCGGCGTTACGCTTTATCCTGAAGATAATCTGAACCAAGAAGTCAGCAATGATATTCTCAAGGATCAAGTGATTGGCGAGAAAATCGTCATAGAACGAGCCACGCCAATCGTACTGAACTTATACGGCAAGTCGACCACTGTGCGCACCCATGTTGAAACAGTTGGGGAACTGTTACAAGAAAAAGGCGTGGTTATGACCAGAAGCGACGCCGTTTCGCCTCGTCCAACCACCAAATTACGTCCTAATATGGCTGTGTTTGTGACACGTTCTGGTATCAAAGTAACCACCGTCGAGGAAACCATCGACTCGCCTATAGAATATGTCGAAGATGCTAGCCTCAGCTTCGGCGCTACCGCTGTTCGCCAGGAAGGCAAGCCGGGTAAAAAACAAGTAACCTACGAGATAAAGCTCAAGAACGGCAAAGAAGTCAGTCGGAAAAAAATCCAATCAGTAACTGTTTCGTCACCCGTTAAGCGTGTCATTGCCCGAGGGAAAGCGTTTGACGTTAACAAAGATAAAGCTGCCGTCATGGCTGCTGCCGGCATTAGCTCTAGCGATTATCCATACGTTGATTACATTGTAAGTAGGGAAAGCGGCTGGCGAGTTAATGCCACCAACGGGAGTACGTGGGGTCTCTGCCAGGCTTTGCCGGGAAATAAAATGTCTTCCGCAGGCGCTGATTGGCAGACCAATCCCGTAACACAACTGCGGTGGTGTGCAGGGTACGCTGCGGGTAAAGGCGGCTGGGCCAGTTCATACGAACTTTGGGTTTCTCAAAATTATTGGTAAGCGGTTGCTTGATGAGTGATTTTCTACCGAAGACAACCAAGTCGTTGGGTCAACATTGGCTTACTGACCAATCTATATTACAAGCCATATGCGAAGCCGCAGAACTTACACCTGATAACATGGTGCTGGAAATCGGCTCGGGGCCGGGCACATTAACTAAGCTGCTTGCCAGTCGTGTACACCAGGTAGTCGCCGTTGAGTTTGACCACGACCTCGCCCGCCAGCTGGCGAGCAGCACAGTAGACAACGTAACGGTTGTCGAAAAAGACATCCTCAAGTTTGACCTGAGGACATTACCGCAGGAGTACATAGTAGTCGCAAATATTCCGTACTACATTACGAGTAAACTCATACGGGTATTGTCCGAGACAGTCAATCCTCCCGAGCGAGCGATTATACTCGTCCAAAAAGAAGTAGCCGAGCGGGTGTGCGCAAAACCAGGCAGCATGTCACTTTTATCAGTAAGCGCGCAGTATTACTGGGAAGCTTCACTCGATATCGTCGTGCCAGCCAAGTTGTTTACGCCGCCACCAAAGGTCGATTCGCAGCTACTCGTTATGAAGCGCAGGCAAGAACCGTTGTTTGGTGCTGGCGTCGACTCTAAACAATTCTTCCGTCTTGTCAAAGCAGGCTTTAGCGCCCGCCGTAAAACGCTTCAAAACTCGCTGGCAGGCGGCTTACGAATCAGCAGGGAAGCGGCAGAGCAGTTACTCCGTAAAGCCCAGCTGTCCCCCACTGCCCGTCCCCAGGAACTTAGCTTGGGTGACTGGTATCAGCTATACGTACAGTATCGTATGCTACCCGAAAGCGCACACTCCCCTGCCCTGGCATAATACTTGACGTGTTAAGTGTTATGCCAGTATACTTGTCATCATGATAAATCTTCCCGATAACTCATCACATGCCTTCGCTGCCCTGCTCTACCACCTTACGGCTACGCTTGATAAGCAATCTGACCAAATGTTGATGGAGCGGCTGGGGATAGGAACCAGTCAATTCAGGATTATGCTTGAAGTGCAGGGACACCAGCACGTGAGTCAACGTAATGTAGCTGATCGCTTGGGTCAGACAGAAGCCAGTGTAAGCCGTCAGGTGAGACAGCTATCCGAAGACGGCTTGGCTGTCATAACGGTAAATCCGCAGAATCGTCGGGAACACATTGTCCAGCTCACGCCAAAAGGTACGCGTCTCTACGCAGAAGCAGCACGCATACTTCAGCATATGTATCATTCCGTGTTTGCGGGCGTAGACGATAAACAACAGGCTCTGCTATACGAAACGCTGGAAACTTTACACAAACACGTTTGTTTGCCTGGCAAAATCGGATCATGCCAACAACCACACTCATGACTAGGTAGGCTACTATTGTTTGGGCACTTTGCCACCCGCTTTGCGAGCTTCGGACAGGCCAATGGCCACGGCTTGTTTGCGTGATGTTACTTTTTTGCCGCTACGCCCCGACTTGAGCTTGCCTTGTTTCATTTCGTGGACTGCTTTTTCAACTTTCTCCTGAGCTTTGGAGCCAAATTTATTCACAATTATTCCTTACAAATGATTAGCCAGGGAGTCAACGCCATGGGGGTGTGTATTATGCGTACCACAAAAATCTCCGCCACATGATGTACAGGTAAAAGCGGCTAATTGTCCGCACACATTACACTTTAGTTTGTCGTTCATAGCTAACCTATCCTCCTAAGTAAACTATGACATAGGCCAGGACAGAAATATGTAAGTTTTTTTACAAAGAATCTTGTCTGCCCGTTGACCCTAAGCGATCCTAGCTAAAGCCTGGAACGGGAGTAGGAGCAGGTATAAGGCCTTCGAGAAAATCTCGCACCTTGGTGGCTTGGCGTACTCGCTTTGGTGGCCGCATAGAGCTACCGCTGACAACGTCCAGTCCTCTTATCCTCCGGATCTCAACTGGTTCTCCAATATCGTTGCTCCGGACATAAGAACGACCCACAAAAGGTAGACCCCGTGCTTCCGGATGAGCGAGCGCTAGCCGTACCATTGGTCCGCTCCGTGACCAAGCCATTCTCTGAGGTGCCAAGGGCAGAGTTGTGCCATCACGTCTGCTCGCCATTACCATAATTGAGGCCGATCTCTGGTATAGTTCGTCGGGTTTACCAGGGTTGCTGAACTGCAGGCCGGCTCGAAAGTTCGTGGGTTGTTCTTCGTGAGCATGTGCCCGTCGAATCAGCTCAGAGCCACCCGCTACAAATGAAGTAGGATCATCTGGTTCGCTCGGAATATCCCGCCAAGTAATTCCTACCTTTTCTACGTCAACTACTAAAACGGTGCCTGACGACTGGTAATATAAGCCAGAAAGCGCCTTATCGTACGGATCAAACCGTTCCCCTTCCGGCACAGGATTAATCACTAATTGGTTCATCATCATCGCTCGCCACGCGTAGTTGACGCTAAGCGTTGCTTCAAGCGAACTTGCTATGGTCGGGCCATGTGATACGCGTGCTCCCGTAGCGAGTGGGTCGAAAGGATGGACTTCGCCCCAGTAATCAGGGGTGAACACCATATCCAGGTTTGTCTCAGTTCCGCTCGGGGGGGGGGCAATCATGTTAACTATCTTAACATGTTTTAAATAATATACAATACATATTCTCATGCTATTGCATAAATTAACAGAAAGTGCTATAATAAGACGAAGGCTATTATATGGATAGAGAGTTATACCAACTTGCACAGGCCGACCATGCCCGTTTCCTCGATACAAACGATATCGATGAAGAGGCAGCACGTACCTTTGCGGCGGCTCATTTGGATCCCGGACAGCCTTTTCATACCTTTGTAGAAACACTCGAATCGTTACGATCGCGTGCTTTTGATCTTTCTTCGGATGGAGCCCTTGCAGAGGCAGCGCTTGTTTCTGCCCCCTTGGTACATCCTAAGAGCACCATCCATACCTTGGCGGGAGTAGCATTTTCTAGCTCTGTTTTAAATAATGCTGTAGCCCGAAGAACCAGCCGAGCCGAAGAACCGTTTAATGCCTCCTGGGGTTCCTACAATAGGGATTTTTTCTATCGATTCCCTCTGGTTCAACGACTAGATCGACGCTTAAGGATCGATAGCTTGGATGCTTTTGGAGCAAAAGGCGTGTTAGAAGAAGAAGTGATTAGGTGGAATATGTTAACAATTGCCGAACTAGAGTATTTATGCGGCAAAGACGCCCCGAGACAACTACGCACTGACTTTGGGATTGAGCATCCTGGACGGTATCCGCTTGACCAGCTAGTAGGCCAATTACAA
>CAZHPF010000047.1:0-7023 GCA_964534095.1 uncultured Candidatus Saccharibacteria bacterium | reverse complement strand
AGTAATCTGTAACATGTAGCTAGTAGTATACTAGAGATATGCAACCATTGGCGGAAAAAATGCGACCCAGCCGCCTGGCCGATATTGTCGGACAGGAACACCTGGTGTCTGCCGGCAAAATTATTTACGAAATCGTCGCAAAAAAGCAACCGAGCAGTTTGATCTTATGGGGACCGCCGGGCAGCGGCAAAACAACCTTAGCGCGTATTATTGCGGCTGAGACAGATGCAGAGTTTACAGAACTCAGCGCGGTGACCAGCGGCAAAGCAGACATTAATAAAGTTATCGAGCTTGCTAAGCAAAATAACAGGCTGGGTATGACGACCATTCTTTTTGTGGACGAAATTCATAGATTCAACAAGGCGCAGCAAGACGCTTTTTTACCCCATGTAGAGGACGGTACGATTGTATTGATTGGCGCGACTACCGAAAACCCTAGTTTTGAGGTTATTACACCTTTACTGTCACGTTCGCGCGTGCTGGTGTTAGAACCCCTTGACAAGGCTACTATTACCACCGTTGTCAAGAGAGCTGCTAAAGAGCTAAAGCTGTCCGCCAAACGCCTACCTGCAAAAAGTGTGGGCTTGCTCGCTGAACTGTCCGGCGGCGACGCCCGTGTAGCGCTTGGTAACTTGGAGCTAGCCATGCAGCTGGCTGGCAGTAAACCGATTACGCCGCACATCGTTGAAACCGCCGCCCAAACCCGCCTGCCCGGTTATGATAAAAACGGCGAAGCACACTACAACATTATCAGTGCGTTTATAAAGTCAATGCGCGGCAGCGATGTGACGGCTACCTTGTATTACATGGCACGCATGTTGCAAGCGGGTGAAGACCCCAAGTTTATTGCCCGGCGCATGGTGATATTTGCCTCCGAGGATATCGGGTTAGCGGGTAACGGTGCTCTGAGCCTGGCGGTCGCCACCTTCCAAGCGGTCGAACGAATCGGGCTGCCCGAAGCCCAATATAGCCTATTCCACTGCGCTACTGCGCTGGCCAAAAGCGCTAAATCCCGCAGCATCGCCGACGCTATGAGCACGGCTCTAAAGATGGCCAAAGAACATCCTGATTTGCCCGTGCCAATCCATCTCAGGAATGCTCCGACCAATCTCATGAAAGACCTCGGTTACGGCAAAGGCGCGAAGTGGGAAGCCGGTTTCAAACACCCCAAAGGCTTCCTCCCCAACGAATTACAATAATCCCAAAATCCCACGGCTCATGTCTTGTTCTCCTAAATCCTATTCTGTCATCCTGAACTTGATTCCGGATCCAGAGCTTATGGAATAGATCTTGGATCGAGCCCGGGATGACAAAGATTAAATGACTTTGCTTTTTACTTTTTTGATGGCGGGTTGTTCGGGTACCACAATCCATAACACTACGTACGGCACAAAGCCTGGTAGTCCGCCTGGAAACAGCAGGATAACGGCAATGATGCGCACGATAACCGGATCAATGTTGAAGTACTCGGCTAACCCGCCGCACACCCCAGCAATCATCTTGTCAGACTTAGATCGATATAGTTTCTTCATACCTACTAGTTTACTCCTACCAATCCAAAATGGTTAGCTATACTAGGAAAATCCGCCTACGAGCGTTAGGGAGTTTGTTCCCAAGGGAAGGTTTGTTTGCCGAAGTGGCCGTAGGCTGAGGTTTGAGCATAGATGGGGCGGCGCAAGTCGAGCGTGTCAATGATTCCCTTTACTGACGTGTTAATCAGTTTGTTGGCAAAGGAGTCGAGTTCTTTTTGCGACACAGTCGCAGTGCCCTGCGTGTCAATGGTTTGCATGAGAGGCAGTGGTTGGCCAATGACATATGCCAGCGCTACTTCGCAGTGCGTTGCCAGCCCCGCGGCCACGATGTTTTTGGCAATATAGCGGGCTGCATAGGCTCCGGAACGGTCAACTTTGCTAGGGTCTTTGCCGCTAAACGCACCGCCGCCGACTCGTGCGTAACCACCGTAGCCATCAACCACAATTTTGCGTCCCGTCAGGCCGGCATCTGATTCGGGGCCAGGAATGTGCCATACTCCCGTACCGTTAACAGTGATGTTTTTGTCATCAGGCAGCGCAAGTCTGTATTCTTTCAGCACCGGCGTTATGATAGTAGCAATGCTCTCAGCCCGGACGGTTTCGGGTGAAGTGTCCTCGTTGTGAGCAACGGCAATTACTACCTTTTCGACGGCGATTGGCTTACCCTCTTCGTACCGGACGGTCACTTGTGCTTTGCCGTCAGGCCGCAACCAAGCTAGCTCGCGTGTTTCGCGTACTTCGTCAATCCGTTGAGCCAAAGCATGGGCAAGCGTGATGGGCAGCGGCATAAGTTCTGGCGTCTCGTTACAGGCATAGCCAAACATCATGCCTTGGTCGCCGGCACCGTCTGCGTCTACACCAATAGCTATTTCAGGAGATTGCTCATGGATAAAATTGGTGAACTTGGACTTTTTGGCCGAGAAGCCCCACGCTGGGTCGGTATAGCCCAGTCGGGCAACAGTGTAGCGAGCGATAGCTTCGTAATCGAGTTTTGCGGTTGTTTTGATCTCTCCGAACAAACTTATTTGATTAGCGCCAGCAACGGATTCGATACCGGCTCGGCTCTGCGGATCTTGGGCAAGCGCAGCATCAAGAATAGCATCGCTGATAGCATCACAGATTTTGTCTGGATGACCCGCACAGACTGACTCGCTCGTAAATAACACTATATTTGGCATTAAAAAACCCTTTCTGCATAGCAGCGGAAAGGATGACGTACATCATGATATCTTCCCGCGTATGCGGACTAGACGTAGCACCTTGCGGTGGCTCACGGTAAGCCGTAGACCAGTCGTAGGTTGCTGGCGGATCAGTGAGCTAGTTCTCTCCCCGCACTCTTTATATCTTTAAATTGTTAAGTGGCTATAGCTTATCACGCTCCTCGGCGCGTGTCCAATCGGCTCTGGCAACCACGGCAAAACAAGGAACCAGGAGCAGCCCCAGCATTAGCCAATACGCCTCAAACCAGCCGCGTTGCAGGTGCCGACCCAGCTCTAGGCTATGGACAAAAATCAGACCCATAGCGATCATTTGGCTGAGACTTATCCACGGCCACACCCGTACTACACGCGGACTGCGGCGCAGACGCATGAGTATTTCGTATGCCAAAAAACATGTCAAGGCTACCGCCCCCATCGTCACAAATAGCTTCTGGCTCCTGCCAACATAATACTCGTAACTACCAGGCGGAAGCTTGCCCGTATCTGCCCACAAACGATAGACCAATAACCCCGGATGAAGAAGTATACAGGCCAGTACCACATACTCGCTCACCTTTTTGTAAGGATAGTTTTGGGTAAAACCGCCAAACGTCAGCCGCAATGCACCATACATATAATGTGTCCACATCAGGCTCCATGCCATGATGCCGAGTAGCGGAAACAACGTATAAGCCGTAACCTGCGTACCATTTAAGCTTTGTTGCCACGCTACCGCTCCTGTTATGACCACCATTGCTCCAAGTAGCCAGGCTACTCCGTTATATCGCCCTTGCTTAGTCGCCGTCTGATGAACACTCATAGTTTAATGATACAATACCTCCACGTAATGGAGGCATGTCGTGAGCAATAAAAAACTGTTTGTGGTCTGTTTGGCAATAGCTATCCTGGCAGGCGGTGGCTATGCAGCGTGGGCACTCACCAAACAAGATACGCCCACCTCAACAACTACTTCTGATATTACCCCCAATTCGGCCGTAGACGATACGACAGCTTCCGGTGGTTCAACTACGTCACAAACATATACACTTGATGACGTAGCCAAGCACAATACCAAAGATGATTGTTGGGCAGTTATCAATGGCGAGATATACGATCTCACCAGCTTTATCCCGCGGCATCCGGGTGGCGATGAAATCTTGCGAGCCTGTGGTATTGATGGCTCCAGCTTCTTTAACCAACGGCACACACCCGAAGGCGAGCCCGTTGGCTCCGGCACCCCACATGATGCCGAGGCTCAAAGTGAACTAGCCGCCCTCAAAATCGGCGCGCTCAAAGATTAAAATCTAGGGTTTATTCCCCTTGCATCAGCAATATTCGGTTTAGCAAACTATTGCTGTAGTACGGCCAGGATATTGCCAGCGGGATCTTTGAACCATGCTATATCCGGGCCATTGTTGGTAGCTCGGCCGCGTAGTACACCCTTTTCATCCTGAGGAGCCGGTAATGCATCGTAATGTTCAAACTCAACTCCTTTTGCAACTAGATCATCAACGGCACTATCGATATTTTCTACTTCGAAATTCAACACAGTAAACGACGCTGGCATGTGGTTTGACTTGGTATAGATAAACACTTCCATGCCGCCGGCCAATGTTAGAGTCAATCCCATTTCGTCGGCTTTAACGTCCAGGCCGAGGGTTTCTTCGTAAAAGGTTTTGGCCGCTTGGGTACTATCTACTGAAAACCCGCTAAACGCTTTTATATGTATGAACATGGTTCGCTCCTTATTATTACTTTATCCACGCATGAACAATGCCATAACTTACTCCTGATACCGCCATCGATACAATAAATCCCCACAGCATATCGATTGCCGTCACCAACGTGGGCCACTTCGCAAACACTGCCTGCGAAGTAAGGTCAAACGTGGCATAGGTGAACAACCCGAATAACCCGCCATAGACAAGCGCATGCGCCAAGCTGCTATCGTTCACAGCCGGTAAAATTACGAAAATCAGCAAGCCTGCTGCAAAGAGCAGGTAGAAAAGTAAGGCCGCAGCGTAGTTCGGGCGCGACGCCAACAAATGGCCAATATGGCGTTTGTACATATTGGGAGCCACCCGCGCCAGCCATATACTGTCAATTCCCACAAACACAACCAGTGTAATGAAATAAGTAAAGATATGTTGAGCGACCGTCATGCGTTCTCCTTTCGAGGCCTTCGCGGCCATAATTTAGACGTACGGGCAGCATAGGCTTGATATGTTGCGTTGGATTGATACTTCTTTTCTAATAACGGCACTCCTGATACAAACAGGATAAGATAGGTAATGGTTATGGGGCTGAGGAGCGCCACCCACCAGTAGCTGTATCCAATGCATACTATCCAAATCCCCCACCACTGCGTAATCTCGCCAAAGTAGTTGGGATGACGAGTGTATTTCCAAAGACCCGAGGCCATAATAGCTCCTTTGGGGTGATGTGACGACAGAAAACGGGATAACTGCCAATCACCTACTACTTCAAAGAAAAAGCCGATCGCCCATACGGCTGCTCCTAGCCACGGCCACCAGTAAGTCGGCGCATTTGTACCAGCCGCATGCGCAATAACTATGAGGGAGGCCGATATCACCAGCGCCAATACGGCCTGAGCCAGAAACGTCTGCAGATAATTCCTGAGGTTAAACCATTTGCCCCATTTACTGCGCGGTGATGAATACCGCCAATCTTCTGGGGCGCCAAGTTTACGCTTGCCAATATGAAATGCCAGCCGCAATCCCCAAAGCGAAACTAGGCTCGTAGCAACCAGCTGCACTGGAGTGCGGTTACCCCGGAACAATAAGCTCACAGCAATACTTACAAAAAACAAACCCCAAAATACATCAACTATACTAGTATCTTTTACTGCAACGCTGGCAATCCATGCAATAGTCGTAACTGCCGCTACGACTAATAAAGAAGAAATGACGAGTATCAGCATTGTACCCACTAGTATAGCCCACCCACCTGTTAAGTAATCACCAGATCTTTTTCATCCACGACATAGCCTAGGATAGAATCTATGATATTCAGGGCAAAGGGGACTTCGTCTGCCGTGCTTGCCGGGTTAGCGACTAATTCCTTCACAATGACGACATTATATCCGTAACCGTTGGCTCCAAAAGTGGTCGCTAAAATACATCGCGAGGCGTAACCACCCACAATAATGACGTTTTCAATACCTTTTGACTGCAAGTAAGCGGACAAGTCGGTTTGAGCGAAAGCATCGTAGTACTTTTTGGTTATGACTTTTTCGTCTGGGTTCGGGGCAAGACCGTTAAACTCAAAATCTGGGTGGCTAGGGTTAGATATACTTGGCGTATCGGTCAGCCTCATTTTGGTTGCAATGTTTGGTGGCGAGAGCTCTGGGTCTTCAATCATTTTTGCCCATACTACCTCGACGTTCTTGGCTCGGCACTTTTCGATAAAATTATCAATTTTAGGCAGTATGTCAGTGAAAGCGTTAGGCTGAGTGCTGCCACGTAGTCTTTCAATAACTTGATTGTCTCCCGTATAGGATAACTGCTTGTCTACGACGAGGAGAACGGTGTTACTACTACTTAGCTTGTCGAACATCATAATACTCTACCACTGTAACTGTTTTGCCGGTCATGTCAGGGTAAGGATTTGGATAGTCAGCTAGCCTTATCTTTTCTCCGCTTGGTGCTTTGGCGTCGCCTTCATCAATCGAAACTTTTGGATAATAAGGTATGAGTTCCAGGGCAAGGAACAGTTTGTGTAACGGCTGCCATGTCCAGGTATCCTTTTGCCATTTTAGACTATCCAGGTCTCTAAGCACTAAGACCAGCAGGACGGAGGCAGCGGCTAAAATGGTCAGCAAAATTGACTGGAACAGTTCGTCATGAGAAGACATTTCATAGAGGTGAGAGACAACCACAAAGGTTAAACCCCAGACACTTACCCATTCAAATGTCGTCAGCTTTTGTTTAACGATAGTCTCTATTTGGATCCTGTTACTGGAAGAAGAGGTTAGTATACTAACCATTTCCTCAAATACAACTTCTTGGGTTTTGGTTTTTGGCTCAAGGTTAACAATGTATTCGTACATGGCATGGAAAGATTGGGCGGAACGCTCGAAATCTTCTAGCTGGTAATCTACTTGGTCAATCAGATAGGCATCTAGTAGTTCCCGTACTTTATCTTGGGTTTTATCGCCGAATACACCCGAAAGTTTATAAAGCAGTAGGTTGTTTGCGTCTTCAACCTTTAGCAATTCGTTGACTTTGTTAAGCCTGTCGTGGCTATTGGATACAGAAAATACGATAAATATA
>CAZHPF010000046.1:0-7087 GCA_964534095.1 uncultured Candidatus Saccharibacteria bacterium | reverse complement strand
ATTTATTGTAACAGATTACCCCTGTTTGTCAGAATTTTTGTCAGGCAGTTGCTTTGGGGTGATATGGGCGAGACAGTCAACTAACAGTTTGACCATGCTTTCGGCGTGCTCTTTGCTCATGCCGATACGTGATACGGGGATAGGCTTACCTTCTGACCCGGCGTTTTGCATGAAGTTCAGTATAACGCCATGGTCATTGACGTTAACCTGCACCGAGTCGCTATAGAGGATACGTCCATCAATGGGAAGTACAAACATGGCGGGCAGCGGCTGGAACTTGGGTTGGGAAGTGGTTGATTTGTCACTAAATAAGGATTCCTGAGCATGTTTATAGCCCGCCATTTGCCACACTTCATTTGCCAGATCTTCGGTAGCGTCAAAATGATGCAAAAGTGTGTGCAGTGTGTCTTCGGCTGGTCGTTCGTTACCTTCCTCAAAGGCTTGTAGAGTTGGGGCATCTATCTCGACTGCCCCAGAAGCATCTTCGAGGCTTTCTTGGTGGCTTTCACGGAGGTAACGTAGTTTCGCACCGAGATCCGCAAATGGTTTGTCCTTGTTCTCGCTCATCGCTCTGATTGTAACTCGCAGGGCACAAAATGTAAATGCTGGGAAATAAGGCGCGTCCAGAGTAAAATACACGATATGCAAGAGCACGTCCCACTCAGCAACTACTCAACGATGAGGCTCGGCGGTTCGGCACGATATATGGTTGAGCTAACTGACAAACAGAAGTTACCAGAACTGTTACAGTGGGCTAAACAACGCCAACTAGAAGTAATCATGATCGGCTCGGGCAGTAATATTGTCTGGCGAGACGATGGCTTTGAGGGGCTACTCATTGTCAATAAGCTGCTGGGGTTTGAAACAACTCAAGATGGCGAAGACACGTTTGTTACAATTGGCGCTGGTGAAAATTGGGACAGTGTCGCAAAACGCTGCAGTGAACTATCCTTAAACGGCGTTGCTGAGCTTTCTTTGATCCCCGGTACAACGGGCGCCACCCCTGTACAGAATGTTGGTGCCTATGGCCGTGAGATCAGTGATGTGTTGGTATCGGTGGAAGCATATGACAGTCAAGCAGATCGATTCGTAGAATTAACCGAGGAAGAATGCAGCTTTGGCTATCGTACAAGCCGGTTCAAGACCACTGATAAGGGAAGATTTTATGTTACTGCGATAACATTGCAGCTTTCTAAAACAGCCCCTCAGCCCCCGTATTACCAGGCGCTGACGGAATACTTTGCCGTTCATCATATCACCTCGCCTACTGTTCAAGACGTTCGTATGGCCGTAATTGCCCTGAGGAGCGCTAAACTGCCTGATCCGGCAATTGTGGCGAATAACGGCTCGTTTTTTGCAAACCCTATCATTGGGCAGGCGCAGTTTGAGGGTATTGCCAACATACCTGGCATTAAACACTGGGAGATGGAAGATGGGGGGATTAAGCTATCGGCCGCATGGCTGATAGAAAAAGCCGGGTTCAAAGACTATCACGACCGCGCAACCGGCATGGCGACCTGGCCAACCCAGCCACTGGTATTTGTGAATGAACATGCAAAAACAACGCACGACTTGTTAACGTTTAAGCAAAAAATAGTAGACGCCGTCAAAGAGAAATTTGGCGTTGAGCTCCAACAGGAACCTGAACTACTCCCCGCTTAGGTCGGAAGCGGGAAATCTTTTGCAAGAGCCAATATATCAGCATGTATACCGGCAAGGAGTTTGTCGTCACCAGCATGGGACACGGCCTGGTCTATCCATTCTCCAATTTGCTGCATTTGCGACTCTTTCATGCCCCTCGTGGTGAGTGCAGGCGTACCAAGGCGAATACCGCTTGGGTCAAACGGCGAACGCGGGTCAAACGGCACGGTGTTTTTATTGACAGTAATGCCGGCTTTACCAAGCGCTACTTCCGCTTCTTTGCCGCTCACTCCTTTATTAGTCAGGTCAATGAGCAGCAGATGATTGTCGGTGCCACCGGTTACTAACTGGTAGCCCCGTTCATTGAGCACCTTCGCTAGAGCCTTGGCGTTTTTGACGATCTGCTTACCATATTCGGCAAACGCTCGAGTAGCGGCTTCACGCAGCGCCACAGCAATAGCCGCAGTCTGGTGGTTATGAGGACCGCCTTGTAACCCGGGGATAATGGCTCGGTCGATCAGGGTCGGTAAGTTTTCGGAGGTACGAGGCACTTTTTTGAGAGGATTAGAGGGGTTGCCATTGCACAAAATGAGTGCCCCGCGTGGGCCGCGCAACGTTTTGTGTGTCGTCGTCATGATAACGTCGGCAATACCAACGGGCGACGGATGAGCTCCAGCTACCACCAGTCCACTGATATGCGAAATATCTGCGATAAGCCATGCCCCGCTGATATCGGCGATCTCCCGCAGCTTCTTCCAGTCAAAAATTCTAGGATAAGCAGTAGCGCCCACCATGAGTAGCTTGGGTTTTTCTTTGGCAGCGATAGCAGCCATTTCTTCGTAGTCAAGCAGCCCGTCTTTGCCGGTATGGTACTGCGCCGACTTATACAACGTGCCGGAAAAGTTAACTTTGAGTCCATGGGTCATATGCCCACCATAGTAGAGGTGGAGCCCCATAACCGTGTCGCCCGGATCAACCAGCGCAAAGTAAATGGCTTGGTTTGCCGGCGAACCAGAATACGCCTGTACATTGGCATGCGTAACGCCAAACAGTGATGTAGCACGCTCGCGGGCAAGGTTCTCTACCTGGTCGACAAACTCGCAGCCGCCATAGTAGCGCATGCCAGGATAGCCTTCAGAGTATTTGTCGGTGAGCCGCGAACCGAGCGCAGCCAATACATCGCCCGAAGTGTGGTTTTCGCTGGGGATCATCTCTAATCCCTCTAGCTGGCGCTTAGCTTCCGCTTTAATCAAACGCTCAATGTCTTTATCTTTCATCAGTTCCCTCCTTATAGGTATACAACAAGCTCTCTTTGCAGTCTCTACTTTAATTGTATACATTTCAGATCATGCTTCTATTTTATCAGGTATTTGGTACAAAAAAAGTATTGCAAAATATACCGCATGCGGTATTATGGTTGTGCTATGCAGACAACGAATGAGAAAATTGGTCAACTTATTTATCAGTTACGGCAAGAACGCAATCTGACGCAGGCTGCCTTTGCACGTAAGCTGGGTACTTCCCAGTCAGCTGTTAACCGAATTGAACATGGCAAACAAAACCTTAGTCTTGAGACTCTGGGACGTATCAGTGATGTGCTTAAAAAACCATTAATTAGTATTAGTGGTGGGGCAATCAACCTACGCGTAGAAGGAGGCCACGAGCTCCGCGGTAGTATCGAAGTAAAAACATCTAAGAATGCTGCTGTGTGCCTGCTGATGGCATCCTTGCTTAACAAAGGCACGACGCGCCTCAAAAAAATGCCCCGCATCGAAGAAGTCAATCGACTCATAGAAGTCCTGACCAGTATCGGTGTCAGCGTGCGCTGGCTTGCAAACAACGACTTAGAGATCAAGCCACCTGCCACCCTTCAGCTTAACAAGATAGACAAAGTGGCCGCCCGTAAAACCCGCAGCGTTATTATGTTGCTTGGGCCATTGATGCATTTGTTCAATGAGTTCAAAATCCCCTACGCTGGCGGCTGTAAGCTTGGTACTCGCACCGTTCAACCACATCTGTTTGCGCTTGAGCAGTTTGGAGTAGATATCGTTGCCAAGACCGGATATTATGAGGTGAATGTTGCTAAACATCACCCTGGTAAACAAATCGTGCTGTACGAATCGGGTGACACTACCACAGAGAATATTCTTATGGCTGCTGCCAAGTTCGAACAAGAAACAACCATCAAAATGGCAAGCGCCAACTATATGGTGCAAGACCTCTGTTATTTCCTGAAAAAACTCGGCATCAAGATTGAAGGTATCGGTACTACCACACTTAAAATTCGCGGCATTAAAGACATTAAAAAATCTGTAACCTATGCGCCCAGCGAAGACCCCATTGAAGCCATGACATTCGTGGCGGCGGCCGTGACCACCAACTCTAAAATCACCGTCAAGCGTGTACCCATTGAGTTTATTGAACTAGAGCTAGTCAAACTATCCCATATGAACCTCAAGTTTGACATTAGCGAGTACTACAAGGCCGATAATGGCCAGACTGAACTGGCGGATGTAACAATCTATAAACACAACGGTTCGCTTGTAGCACTAGAGGAAAAAATTTACGGCCGCCCCTTCCCTGGCCTCAACATAGATAACCTGCCCTACTTTGTTCCTATCGCAGCCGTGGCCAAAGGCCGTACCCTCATCCATGACTGGGTCTACGAGGAACGCGCCCTATACTACACAGAGCTTCGTAAGCTCGGTGCCAATGTCACATTGGCCGATCCACATCGCGCTTACATTGACGGTCCAACCAAGTTTAGTGCCGCTGATATCGCCTGCCCGCCCGCCCTTCGGCCGGCCGTCCTTCTTTTGATTGCGATGCTCGCGGCACCAGGCGTGTCAATGCTTCGTAATGTTTACTCGATCAACCGTGGATACGAAGATTTGGCCGAACGGTTCAACAGTCTTGGCGCGCACATTACGATGATGCACGAGCTTTGAGCCACCTCAGTTACATGCTATAATCAGCTCCGTCGTGCGGGATTCGTATAACGGTTAATATGCAAGTTTTCCAAACTTGAGACGGGGTTTCGACTACCCCATCCCGCACCAGGCTTTTGCGAGAAGCAAAAGAGCGTGCCTCGGTAGCTCAGCGGATTAGAGCAGCGGGCTTCTATCCCGCGTGTCGCAGGTTCGAGTCCTGCCCGAGGCACCACAGCTTATACCCAAGATTATTTATTAGATGTACTTCTCTGCTATACGATAATCGATCGTACTCTAACGACGTTTGTTGGTGGTTTTGGCGTGGCGGAAGCCTAGCAGTGAGAGCATGCCTAATACTATCGCTGCCAGAAGAGAACCAAGCGCGGCAAATTTAGCAACGGTGGCCATAGTGTCGAAGGCATAAGCATTGAGCAGTAACCCCCGCAAGGTTTCACCCCGGAACACACTATCTACTTTTGCAGTCAGTTCGGCATCTGACGGGTTTGCCCGCGATGCCGCGCTTAGTTCGGCATAGGTTCTGTCGTTGCTTAGCGCTTTCAGATGTGCCGCGATGTAGTTGTCGGCAAACACTTTTGCTTGGGCTCCCGTGATAACTTGCTGGCCGGCATAGGCAGCCACGGCGTCGTGGTCAGCCGGTGGCAATGCATGCAGTGCGGCACTATCAGCGGCTGGAAACGTGATACGTTGGGCTGTTAACTGGTCGTGAACCTGCGAACGCACAAACCGATGGGCATAGAATAACCCGCCGGAGGCAGCTAAGAGTACTACTGCCACGATAAGACCAGTTGATGATAGGAGCTTGTCGAGTGTGCTGCGGGTCATAGGAATCCTTTATTTATAGGTACTGTAGCCACATTTTAGCATATGCGTTTATGAGACTCGCTTATTCTGCTATCCTACAACTATGAAGACCGGATTTACTAACATGATTGGATGGTATGGTGTTCTCGCTATACTAGGGGCATACATGTTAGTGAGCTTTCGGCTTATTGATTCAGACTCTTTGGTGTATCAAGTGCTGAACCTGACCGGAGCTGTAGCAATTATCTACGAAACTGCCCGCAAAAGGGATGTTCAGCCACTTGTGCTTAACATTGTTTGGTCAGTGGTTGCAGTTATGGCCATCGTGCGTATTATTGCATCGTCGTAGCCGTGCCACTTATTAATAGATGGTGATTTAGAAATACTTTTGACTTTTTTGCATATTTCTGCTACTATGATAAAATGCCTGATCTAGAGGTTTCTGTCAATTTAAGCGCTAGTACACGGTGTTGGAATCAAGACGCCCTGCGTCGCCATGCCTCTGACCCGGGGTTTAGCGGGCGAATTGCCTGTGGCGGCTGTGTCGAAAATCCGATAGTCGGCTGGATTTGTTCAGCAGAAGTAAACGGTCAACCGGCATGTGCCCCAAATACCTGGAATATAGGGACAATGGTTCCTTTGCCAGGTACAGTTGCAGTACAAGACTTTCGGATGACACGACCTCTCTAGAGACTCTTTTTTGCCTACATAGGCACTATGAAGCATGCTACTATAATGCTTATGAACCACAAGGACTGGCAAGAGTTTCGCGGTATTAAAGTGGTTATTGTGCTGGTAGCTGTAATTGTGGTGCTGGTAGCTGGTTGGCATGCCTGGCAACGAACGCGAGCCCAGACGAGTATTGAGATTAATTCTTTTGAAACATGCGTAGAAGCGGGCTATCCTGTCATGGAAATCTACCCTGAACAGTGCGCCGCCAACGGCAAAACCTTTACCAACCTTAGCCAAATGCAAAATCCTACCCAGCCATAGCTTGACCGCGTGTTATCATAGCCCTATGGTGCAAACGGTTTATTTAGTAGCAGGCAACGCCTCTAAATTAACAGAGTGGCGACGGCTATTTCCGAAATCTTACGGTCTTGAAGCTGTCGACCTTGATTTGGATGAAATCCAAAGCCTTGACCTTGAAGAAATTATTAAGGACAAAGCCAGGCGCGCCTACGAGCAGGTACAAAAGCCGGTTATTGTTGAGGACGTGGCTGCCGGGCTCGAAGAACTGGGCGGGCTGCCAGGACCTTTTATCAAGTATTTCGAGATGACCCTCGGTCGGGATGCTCTCTATCAGCTAGCCCGGAGCAAAAAGCCACGCGCACTTGTTACCATAACAATTGCCTACTACGATGGCCGCGAGTATGTGGTTACTTCCGCAGATAATGCGGGGCATGTGGTAGTCGCGACTGGCGAGAACGGGTTTGGGTTTGATGTTTGCTTCGTGCCCGATGGGCACAGCAAAACCTTTGCACAAATGACTTCTGCCGAAAAAGATGCTATCAGTCACCGCGCCCAAGCAATTAAGGCATTGGTGGCCGAACTGCCGCGCAGTGGCTAGGCGTATCTGTTATTTTGTGGTAAAATCGGTACGTTCTTGTCAGATTTGGCGGGTGTAGCTCAGTTGGTTAGAGCGTCGGGGTGTGGTTCCGAAGGTCGTGGGTTCGATCCCCATCACTCGCCCC
>CAZHPF010000045.1:0-7204 GCA_964534095.1 uncultured Candidatus Saccharibacteria bacterium | reverse complement strand
TCAGAAGTCTTTATATTGTTGATAGTGAAAATAAACCTAAGAAAGAGTATTTGGTAAGCCTGCCTACTCCGGATGAAATGGACCAAGGCCTGATTCTTTATTCCGAAAACATGCAAAGACTCATTCAGATGTTCTGTTTGATCTTCATGGTTTTTGCATCGATTGTCGCCGAGACGTTTGTCCCGATTATCCCGCGGGAAAACATGTCGTCCTCATCTTCGGATAGAGCTATAACACCTTTCATATCTTCTCCTTGTGCATCTTCGAGCACTTCAAGCACATCTCCCTGTGAGACCGCGCCTCTTATTTCAAAGCTTACTCGAGCCACGCTTCCTACTTCTACGGGACCGCGTATGCAGTCTGTATCAAAATCGAGATCAGGAAAAAGCCGCGCGATTTCACGCGCAGAACCGGTGTTAGCCATAACAAAACTCTCAAAACTCCTCCTATCAGTCTCTGAGAGACCACTGCTATCTTGATGCGGCTGCGACATAGTGCGTGCGTGTGCCACCACGGAATAAACAGACTCCACCCCAAAGGCATCAGTCATAACTCTTATAACAGGAGCGGTGCAGTTTGTGGTACAAGAAGATACTGCAACGATTCGTTCCGTCGCTACCCTATCTAAAATCTCGAAATCGTTAACACCACGAACAAGCGTTGGCATATCAGGCTCTTCTTCAGATGGGGGCGAAGAGAGTACAACCGCGTTAGCGCCGGCCTCCAAATGAAGCCGTGCTTTGCCGGTAGTAGTATAGGCTCCTGTGCAATCAGCGATCACAAGGCTATCAGATAACCCCTCCCATAAGTGAGAGCCACCGTCTGGTAGGGCTACTGTGTCTATCATGGGGAGCAGCTCATCATCCACCCACAGTTCGCCATCGACACTCCGAGCTGTATGCCCCTGGAATCTTCCATGAGCTGAATCAACTTTTAACCTTTGGGCAATATCGTGGGCATTAGGGTTTCGTTTTCCTACGGCAACCAGGGAGATCGCGGGATCCTCTATAGCCTGGCGCATTAGCAGACCTCCGATCCTACCTGGACCGTGAACGGCAAGATCAATTGGACTGTGGGCACGTTCAGTCAAGAAGCCGCCGTACCCACCTTGCTCTCCACCAGTTGCTTTTTCTCTTCAGATTTCAGTAGTCCGTGCGTTACAAGATAATCCAAAACCAAAATTCGCAAACAGCCAGCAATCGGTATAGCTACTAATCCGCCCAAGATACCATTGAAGCTCACCCCAATAATAACTGACGAAAACACTAACAGCGGAGACATGTTTGTAGAATTAGCCTGGATTTTAGGCTGGATAGCATAGTTTTCAATCTGTTGGTAGGTAATATAATAAATCAGTACTCCCAGAGCTGACAACGGCGAGGTAAACAACGCCACCGTGCTGACAATTACCGCGCCAATCGTATGGCCTACGAGCGGGATCAGACCACAAATGAACACCACCACCATAAGGGCGATCGGATAACTCACGTCGAATGCAAATAGTGGCACTAGGATTAATACCGCTGCTAATGCAGCTAGCGTAACCTGGCCGTTCACAAACCCGGTAATGACCCTGTACATGTCACTTACCAGGTCTTCAAGGTGACCCTCTTTGTCGTCAGGTGTAAGTCGTCGGCCAAAAGCCATCCAGCGTGGCCCTTCAATAAGCATCATAAAGGTAAGCACTAGCACCGTAAGTGTCGAAAACACGCTGCTGGATATACGCGTTACTCCTGACACTGCCGCACCGCTGACGTTGTCAAGCCGATCACCGAGCTGGCTGGCAAACTTGTCAGTCTGGTCTTCCAGTTTGTAGCGACGAATAAACCGCCCCAGACTGCTGTCTTCAGACTGCACTTGTTCTACCAGGTTAGGGGCAGCGCTAATGAAGCTGCTGGTTTGGCGAATAAGTGGCGGTACTAAGCTGGCTAAAAACCCTGCTAAAAATACTATGACGATAAGAAAAGACAGAGCTACGCCCATTTTCCGGCTGCCGCGCCGCTTGCCTGGAATGTGCCGGGCAAGCCATTGGACGGGACGGTTAAGCGCAATCGCCAAAAACAGTGCCGTAAATATAAGTGTCAGCGCGTGGGTGGCTTTTTGGAGCGCTGCAAATCCAATAAGCGATACAATCACTAGCGCCAAAATACGCAGTACTGTCAGGTTTGAGATAGTAAGTTCAACAAAACTTGCTTTGTCGCTACGTTTTAGCAGTCCCATGGCCTTTATTATTACACTTCTCCTGCTCGTTGCAAAATTGCATGTCGGTAGATACCAAGCATGGTGTTACCGACTACCGGTGTATCATACTGTTTTACAGCGCCTTGTTGCTGTTCGTGAACACGCCGCTGCAATGGCGAATCAGAGAGAATAGCAATAAGCGAGTGGGCAAATTCCTGCGGGCTGCGCGCATTCACCAGACATTCTGGCCACGCTCCCAACACGCTCTGGTAGCCAGGATTATTGCCACCCATCACTACACCTGCTCCAGCCGCCATGGCCTCGGTAAGCACAATGCCAAAACTCTCACCGGACATGGCAGGGAACACCGCTATATCAGCCGCTCCCAAATATGCTGGTTTTGCTTCTTCGGCAATAAATCCGTCAAAATGCACTATATCGTGGAGTTTATGGGCGGCTGCGTACCGCTTCAGTTTGTCCAAAAGCGGTCCCTTGCCTCCAATACGCACTTCTAATTGGGTCGAGCTCAGTTTGCGTAGCTCAACGAGAGCCCGCAATAAGTGAAGTGCGCCCTTACGTTCTACCAACCGTCCCAGAAAAACGATACGTACAGCATTGTTATCTTTTCTTTGAGAAGACCGGGCAGTTTTTTTGAAATAACCCACATCTACAGGATTTGGCACGACAACGGCCTCTACCCCATATGTTACGCGCGCAAACGTGGCAGACGCAGGCGATGTTGCCGCAATACGGTCGAACGCCTTTAGACTTTTACGCTGTAGCGCCCCCAGGAGCCGCGTTCCAGCGCGTGCCGCTCTGCCATACGGTAATACGTGAAATGTGCCTACTACGGCCTCCTGTTGCGCGCAAGAGATAATTTTACCTGCTAAAAAGGGGCTATAGGGAATTTGGACATGTAGTACATCTAAACGTAACTCCTTGAGCAAATTTGCTGCTTTGTATTTAGAAACGGGTAGCGGGATTGCCAGCACATTGGCGTTGAACGATACTTTTACCGTTCGAGCCAAGGAATACACGTTCATAATATCCTGGCGTGTCGTGTTGCCCACCAAATAAAACACCGCATGTCCCTGGTCGGCCAGCCAAGAGCCAAGCGTTAGCACATACTGCTGGACACCGTCAGGCCGGTCAAGCGTGTCATCGAGAACTATGCCGATTCGAAGCAAGTGATGATCTGCCATACCTGTTAAAACACACTCTTATATACCCGCTCATACTGGTCAACGACTTCCGAGTAGGAAAATTGTTTAACATACTGCTTGGCCCACGTCCGCCAGTGTTGACGCAACTCCTCATCAGTAATAAACACCTCTAGCCGGCGGGCAAAATCGGCCGTATTCTGAGGATCAACGATAGACAGCGCACCTGTTTCTTTCATCACCGCAACGTAGCCGGGGTTATCACCTGCAACGGTCGGTAAGCCTGTCGCCATCGCTTCTAGCAGCACAATCCCAAAACTTTCTCCGTAACGCGCAGGCGAACAAAACACTGTAGCTTCTTGTAATAACCGCTGTTTTTCGGGATCGGTAACTCGACCATAGAAAGTACACGTTACGCCCAGTTCGCGAGCGGTATTTTCCAGCATTGACCGATCAGGGCCGTCTCCCGCAATCCGCAGCTCAATATCCGGATATGTCATCTGTAAGAGCCGCATAGCCCGCAATAGGAATACGACGCCTTTACGCTTTTCTAGCCGTCCAATATAAAGTACGTTTGGTGCGCTCTTGGGTTTTGTGGTAGCTGGTCGGAAATGGTACTTTTTCAAATCTATCCCGTTCGGAATAATAGCAATACGCCGATCGGTCAGCTCGCTTGCATAATCAGCGGCAGCCGTTGATACGGCAGTAAAACTGTCAAAGTACTTCATAATTGACTTGGTGTAGGGCGTGATGACCCGTTCGATAGTCCGGCTCATCATGGTATCAGGGAGTTTGGCGTGAAATGTGGCAACATTTTTAGCTGTGCTTTTCGCCAAAATTTGGCGCGATAACAGCGGAACCCATGGCTCGTGGAAGTGCAACAGCTCAAACTGTTCTTGCTTCAGCAGTTCCTCAACGCTTCCAGGGTCAACGCTCACCGATATTTGGGCGGTGGTGTGAAACGGCGACTTTACATCGCGAGCCCGCCCTAACAGTCTGATGAAGGGAGGAACTTCCTCGGGGTGTTCTTTCGGCTGAGGCGCCACAATGAGCACCTCGTGACCGCGCAGTGAAAGTTCCGCCTGCATGGCAAGCACACATTCCTGTACACCACCCCCCTTGAAAAGGTTATAGGGACACACTAGTCCTATTTTCATAGCTTCTAGTATACCAGAGCCGGTGTTCAGTACGAGGCCAGTAAGTTTCGTATCTTATACGGAATCAGGCCGCGAGCTGTTTCTTTGTCGGCAATAATGCTTGGCGCGTGTGAATTCAGTTTGGCTCTTACTACCGTTACTTTGTCAAAAATAACGTGCAAATGCTCCTTGATAAGGTCATTGTCAAAGTAGCGGTCAGCATCGACGCTGACATGCCATACCGGCAGCGGCACCCGGACTTGGCAATTATCGAGCGTCAGAAACTCAATAGTTGTTTTCATATAGGTTCGTACTTCGTTGCAGCGCCAAAGGTGTACCTCGAACGCCAGCATTGTGCGTAGCTCCTGTGGGGTAAGGCCTGCGAACTTGCTTTTGGCATTGCGGGTATGGCGATACGCTGTACGGATTACCAGAGGGTTGAGTAATACATTCTTGAAAAACAGGGCAGGCAAGCGATGTTCAAAAAACCGTGCGCCGTTTAGGTATGCGTGGTAGCGCGGCTTACTAAACAAAAACTCGTTGTGATGAGTGAATCCTACGGTACTGACGAGGACATCGACTTTTGTGGCCAAGTCCGGATAACGCTGGAGCATCCGGGTAGCGACCACAAACCCAAAGCTAAACCCAACGATCGTCAGCCGCTTTCGCTTAAACCGAAGCTTTACGAAGCTCGCCAGATAATCCGCAAGATTATCGATAGTCGGTTTTTTTCCAACTTTGTACAGGCTGTCCATCCCGCCAAAACCGGGCAGGTCGGGCATCGTTACGGAGCCGTACTGATTAAGCTCTTCCATGATGCCCCAACACCGCTCAATTGACGAATGATGCCCGTAGATAAACAAGATGTTGCGCTTTTTGCCAGCCGGTGGAGGCATGTACAGCATGCGGCCAACCATACCATTTATCTCTAATGGCGAAATATAGGGTGAGGACTTTTCGACAACTTCATCTGGCATATGCGTATACTCTAGCGAACGGCTGGGTTTTCAGCAAGTAACTTTACAGGTATCGTTTGTATAATCGCCAACTGAGCGGCGGGCGGGGGAAAGACTCAGAGAGCACCACCGGCACAGAAAGGGTTTTGTCGGCAACCTGCACACTCACCGTTCCTGACAATGCACCTCTGGAAGAATTAACTGTCATCGGGCTAAGGTCAATGCGTGCTTCGGGCGGATTCGCCAGCCACACTAAGCTTGTAAGCGTTTGGCTTGCCTGCGCTTCTATGGGCGTGCTCCACCCAGGCTGATAGCGTGCTATAACTTGCCCTTCGGTAACGAATGTTTGCTCGCCAAACCCAAGCTTGGTATCGTTTACGATCTGTTGGGCAGCTTTCATTGCCTGAGCCACATCTGGTGCCCCCATTACTGTCGCAACGAGCGTAACAGATTGGCGCTCATTAACAGCGTGTTTCACTGCGATCACAAAACAACCGCCTGCCTCGTCGGTATGGCCAGTTTTTATACCTACGACACTTTTGTCATGGCTCAGTAATACATTCGTGCTGTGCACGACTCCTACGCCAGGCACGGAAGCCTTAGACTTTGACACGATCTGGGCAAGTACAGGATCTTTTAACAGCAGTTCTCCGGCCATGGTTAGGTCACTCGCCGTGCTCACCGTTTGCTTTGCGAAGCCGCTGGCATCAGCTATGGTGGTAGCCGACAGTCCCAGTGACCCAAAATATTCGTTTGCTTCATTTGTATATGCTTGCACCGAGCCATAAGCCCACCGCACTAATAGGTCTGCAATGTTATTGGCCGAGGGCAATAGCAGTGCCTGGAGCGCCTCATACTCGCTGATTTGCTCACCAGCAGTCACGGGATAGACCGATCCGCCTTTAGCAAGGTATGTGTGGTAAATAGCTTCGTCGGCAGGCGTGACCGTAATCATAGGGCCTTGTTGGCCAGGCTGAAGCGGCTTAGCTTTTAATATCATCAGCGCTGTAAAGATTTTAGCAGTCGACGCGGTTGGGCGGGGCTTGTCTGTCTTATGTTGGTCAAGCACACCGTACCCTACAGCTCCTACTGCTGCCTGGCCATCCCGAGGCCAGGGGAGACTTAAGGGCGCGACCGTTTTGGTGGGTAGCGGTAAAAGAGAAGGTTCTACCGCAGCAATAGGACGTGTAATTGAAAACACACCACCACCCGCCACCAACACAATCATAGCTACCAGCGCGGTGCTGAGGCGAACACCAATACGCCTGCGTCTTTGCCGCTTTTGCACGCGCAGACGGTACTGTTTACGCGCCTTCAAATCATTCGGGTAAAGCACTTGCATTATGCACCTAGTATAACGCAGCTATCTAACAGAGAAGTATACAATTGCCATACTAGAGCATTTACGATAAAATCAAGAGCGTTGTTGGGGAGTGGTTCGCCGCGGCGAATAAGGCACCGTTTAGGTATTATGGCAGCACAACATTACTATGTATATGTCCTTCAGAATCAGGCCGGAAGAACGTATACAGGCCAAACCAATAATATTGCAAGACGGTTGTTGACGCACAATTCTCCAGACGCCGGGTATACTAAATCCGGCCAGCCATGGCACATAATTTACATTGAAGAGTGTGCAACGCGAGCTCTGGCAATGGCAAGAGAAAAAGAGCTAAAAACAGGTAAGGGTAGAGATTTTATCAAAAGTCTGACAAAATAGTTACCGTATTGGGGAGTGGCCAAGTGGTAAGGCACCAGTTTTTGGTACTGG
>CAZHPF010000044.1:0-7338 GCA_964534095.1 uncultured Candidatus Saccharibacteria bacterium | reverse complement strand
AACGTTTCTGACCTCAGAGTTAACTCTGATTTAAAGCTGAGTTAACTCTGAGGTTTTTTATTCTTACCCTAGAAGCCCTAGCAATTCGTCACTACTCTGGGCGGCCATAAGTTTTTCGCGCAACTCTTTGGCACCGTCAAAGCCGTTGACATAGATTTTGCAAAATTTGTTGAGTGTTACCAGTTTTCGTTCACCCTGTTGCCAGGTATTGGCAAACCGTTCTACGTGCGTCCGGTAGAGCGCTATTTTTTGCTCGCGATCGAGGGTTAGCCACGGTGACTCATCTGCAAATATATACGGGTCATGGAATACACCGCGACCAATCATAATACCGTCAAGAGCGTACCGTTTGGCTAGTTGTTTGGCGCGCGCTTTGTCCATCACGTCACCGTTACCGATTAGTTTGGTGTGCGGTGAAATGGTATCGCGTAGCCGGTTTACATCAGCGGCATACTCCCAGTGAGCCGGCACTTTGCTCATTTCTTTACGCGTACGCCAATGTACAGTGAGGGCAGCCAGGTTCTGTTGAAGCAATAGCTCGTGCCATGTCAGATCAACTGTACTAAACCCAAGCCTCGTTTTGACTGATACAGGCAGGTCGCCGGCACCTTCCTGCGTGGCTTTGATAATATCTACGGCAAGTTCGCGGTTGTTGATAAGCGCACTACAGGCTCCGTTTTTGACCTCAGATTTGGCCGGACATCCCATGTTGAGGTCTATGCCAACAAATCCCATGTCGGCTAGTTCTGCGGCGGTTTTACGGAAGTTATCCGGGTTGAGTCCCCACAGCTGGGCAATGACGTTCCGCTCGTCAGCATACAAGCGAAGCTTGTACAGCAGCTTTTCCCTGCCCGCGCTTTGCAACCCGTCAACGTTGACAAATTCTGTCACGAATATGTCAGGTTCGGCGCACTCACGAACCATACTACGAAACACGCAGTCAGTGACATCGTCCATCGGCGCCAGTATAAATATCGGCGCAGCCGCTTTTTCCCAAATATTCATAGCCCTAGTATAGCGTTATTCCCAGCGGAACACACGGAAAGCAACGACGTATACGACCACTGCCCATACGGCTAGCAATCCGACTTGTGTGCCGAGTTCAAAAATAGTTTTACCTTCGGTGATAATAAGACGTACCCCGTCAATCACTGGTGTCAAAGGCAAAAAGCCCGAGGCAGTTTGTAGCCACTCCGGCATAAGGAAACGTGGAAAGAACGTACCGCTTAAAAACATCATCGGGAAGGTAATGAGGTTGGCCAGCGGCGCAGCCTGGTTTTCGTTTTTGGCCCAACCGCCTACGGCCAGTCCAATCCCAAACAGTACGATCGTGCCAAGCACCACCATCGCAATCAGGCTTGCGTAGTCTCCAACCATATTGAGGTCAAACGCAAACACGGCCGTAACAAACAACAGTGCTACAGAGAGTATGCCAATAAAGGCTGACGAAATGGCGTTAGCCACAAAGTACTGCCATACCTTTAAGGTGGTGGTGTGGTAGCGTCGCAGCACGCCTTGCTTCTTGAGCTGCGGGAAAACGTTGGTCGGGCCAAAAATACCAAGGCTCAAGATAGAGAAGCCGAGCAGTCCGGCAAAGGTATAGTCAAAACGGCGCTGGCTGGCCGTAGCGGTGGATTCAGTTTTGACGGTAAAGGGCGTTTCTGACGGGACAAGCTTGTCATTAATGTCTTTGAAGATACCGTCCAAAATTGAGCTCAGTGTCTGCCCGGCCTGTTCGTTATTAGGACTATAAAGCACTGTTGCCTCACCCGCTGGATATGACTTGTCTTTGGCAACTTCACCAAAACTCTCTGGCAATATGATAGTCGCATCAAGTTCGCTGCGTTTCATTTTTTCGGTAGCTTGGTCGAGCGTAGTAATTTCCTGGTTGATTTCGAGAACTTTGGTACTATTGGCTTGATCGACAAAGCCTTTGGCAAATTCGGTTTGTGAATTGTTGATAAGCGCGACCTTGAACGAGGTTACATTATTGCCGCCGAACAATCCGCCGAACACAAACAAAAAGATGAGTGGGAAAAGAAATACAAAGAATAAGGCAACCCTGTCACGAAAGGTTCGTTTGATATCAATACGGGCAAATGTCCAGATGGTATGCAGTGATTTTTTCATGATCAATCTCTTAGCTCCTTACCGGTTAAGTCAATAAATACGTCTTCGAGGTCGGCTTGTTCTACTATTTGTGGTTTTTTAAAGCCTCGTTTAAGTAACGCCTGGATAAGGTTTTTTGGACTATCGAGCGCGATGATTTTACCGGCATCCATGACAGCCACGCGGTCGCAGAGCAGTTCGGCTTCGTCCATATAATGCGTGGTCATGATGACTGTCACTCCTTTATCACGTACTTCGCGAATAAGTTCCCACAGGTTTCGGCGGGCTTGCGGGTCAAGGCCTGTGGTTGGCTCGTCCAGGAAAAATACTTTCGGCCCGTGTACCAGTGCGGCGGCGATACTGAAACGCTGTTTTTGGCCGCCCGAAAGTTGTTCGACGTAGCTACTCGCCTTTTCTTCGAGCTGTACTTCCCGCAAAAACTCTTGGGGGTCTACGGCCTCTCCGTATGCTGCCGAAAATAATTCGATGAGCTCGGTCAGTTTGGTTTTGTCCTGAAAAGCCGGACTTTGCGGCTGCACGCCAATGACGGCTTTGACTTCCGTTGATTGCGTGGCAACATCATAACCGGCCAGGATTGCTTGCCCGCCGTCTATAGGGCGAAGCGCCTCAATCATCTCTAGCGTAGTGGTTTTACCGGCGCCATTCGGTCCTAAAATACCGAATATCTCGCCTTTTTTGACCTCAAAGGATACGCCGTCTACGACGTTCTTTCGATCATACGTTTTGATGAGGTTTTTTACGTCGACGATAACACTGGTTTTGGAAGGAGATTGTGATTTTGCCATAAAGAGTATTGTATCAAAATATCTGATCTCGTTATACTCACAAAAAGCATTTTCTCTGTGCCCCTCCGTCATTACCACTAAGTTGCCGTAAATGTAGTAAAGTATAAGCATAATGCGCGACGAAAGAGGTTTTACCCTTGCAGAAATTATGATAACGTTGGTGGTTATTAGCGCTATCATGGTTGGCCTTAGCACGCTCTTTATCAGTATCCAGCGTGTACAGGCACAGGCCGGCTATGTTGAGTTGGCTAACCGTGCCGCCGGACGTCAGATAGAAACGCTCAGAAACAGTAACTACAATAGTCTGACGCCTGGCCAGACAATTAACTTCACGTCCCAATTACCTGATAGTTTGCCAGTTGGGGCAACTGGTTCGGTAACCGTGAGTGAACCCGTGTCGGGATTGCGGCGAGTGGATGCAACGGTTAGTTACTCGTATGGTGGCAGCCCGCGAAATATAACACTTAGCTCGCTTATTGGAGTGATAGGGATTACTCAATGAAAGTTCGGCGCAGTGTAGGAGGGTTTACGCTTGTCGAACTGCTGATAGGACTCAGCGTCACTGGACTGTTGATAGCCCTTATCATTGGCTTTATGCTCAATAGCCTGACGCAATACGGAGTGGCGGGTGCGCGTGCTGAACTTTTGAACGAAGCCCAAATCGCCCTTGATATAACGACTAACGACATCCGGTTGTCGGCCAATGCCGACCAAAACAACCGGTGGGATGACAATAATGCGCCGGATGCGCCAGCCGATAAGCTCAGCTGGCAATCAAGCGCCAGCACTCTCGTGCTTGCCACGGCGGCCGAAAATACAAGTGGTGCTATTATATTTTCTGATCCGGCGCAATATATCTCACAAAAAAATAATAGTATTTACTTTGTCAACGGCGGCAATTTATACAAGCGCACACTAGCTGCACCCGTGACTGGTAACGCAGCCAAAACGACTTGCCCGGCGGCTTCGGCAACTACAAACTGTCCGGCGGACAGAAAACTACTCGGCAATGTCGATACGTTTACGGTGACCTACTATAATGACCAAAACCAGGAAGTTGCCCCGGACGAAGCCCGCTCGATTGAACTCTACGTCAAACTGCGGGTAGAACGTTACCCGGAATCAGTGTTAGCTGAGTACAAAACAAGGATGGTATTTAGGAATGATTAGCAAACCACGTCGGATAGGCACTGGTAATAGTCTTAACCAGCACGGGATGATGATGGTGAGTGTGCTGGTAATTGCCGCGGTGCTGGTGTTGATTGGGTTTTCTCTGGCAAGTTTGACAGCTAGCCAGTATGCAATTAGTAACCAGAAAGTATACAACTCAAACGCGCTGATGGTTGCCGAAGCCGGTATAGAACAGACTCTGCATCAGCTCAATAGTAATGATTCGTTTGCGGGATACCCCACAACACAAACTTTCTTTAACAATGCTACGCAGGGACGCGGCGAGTTTACGGCTACCGTTACGAATGCTAGCGGCAATGCGAAAACTATCGTTGCTACCGCTAAAGTATACCGCTACGGCAAAAGTGCAGCCATTAGCACACGTTTAGTGAAAGTTACCGTGGTTGGCACTGGGTCGGAGGGATACTCGGTTCATACGGGTCCAGGAGGGCTCATATTGGGCGGAAGTGCCAACATTACTAACTCCGATGTCTACGTTAATGGAGGAATCACCCTTACCGGAGCAGCAAAAATTGGTACGTATGCCAAGCCTCTAAAAGTCAATGTCGCCAACCAACTCTGCCCCAGTGGCAGTAATCCTGGACCGACCTATCCGCAGGTTTGTAGCACTGGTCAGCCTATTTCCACTGCATGGAGTACAGCTATCTATGGAACCGTCTGCGCGACCGGACAAACAAGCAACAACAATGGAAGTGGGAATCCTGCCGGTAACATTCTCCCTGGCAGTACGGGTAGCGGGCTTGTACCAGGCTGCGTAGCCCCGGTAGTCACCCCACCCACCTATAACCGCGCTGGACATATCGCAGCCGTTACAACCACCGGAGCCGGCAATAGCAACACCTACACCTGCCAATCATGGCCGTTCGACCGGACATGGCCGGTAAATTTAAAACTGACAGGTAATGTGAGTATTGACGGGAGCTGCAACCTCGTTATCACTGGCAATGCTTACATTACAGGCAACCTTAACATCGGTGGTGCTGCCCGTATTACGGTAGCAAACAGCGTAGGGGCTACCCGGCCGGTTGTCATGGTCGACGGCACAATTACTGTTGGCGGCTCAGCTCAAATGATCGCCAACAGCTCTGGGACGGGAATTCACTTTGTGAGTTTTAAGTCGAGCGGTTTTTGCAATCCAAACTGCACTACTTTGACCGGTAACGAGCTCAAAACTTCTCAAAATACACAAACCGTTAACGTCGGTGGCGCCGTCAATCTGCCTGGTATGATCTTCCAAGCTTATTGGGGTAAAGCGACGCTGGCTGGCAGCGGGAGCGTCGGTTCAATCGTAGGACAAACCGTTGACATGAACGGTGCTGGCACCGTCACCTTTGGTACGACGCTATCGTCTGGTGCAAGTACATGGACAGTGACCAGTTACCAAGAAGTATTTCCCTAAAATAAACCAGAAACAAGCCCACACTAAAAACGCCCCGATATATACGGGGCGTTTTTGACTCAAAGTAATCTTGCGATTATTTCTTGCGGCTAACAGTTAGAAAACCGTTTCGTGGGTTTTCATTTACTGTCATGCCATCTGGGAGGTCAGTTGCCTCTGGGCGGTTGTCTTTACTGAAGTAGTAAATGGTTTGCTTTTTGCCACCGCGAAGTACAACGTCTTTGCTGTTTAGGTGATACGTAACACCTTTAGAGTTTTTATGCGTATAAGCCATTTGCTTAGTCTCCCTCTCTCTTAACTATTGGTACAGCTACCATACTCCCTCTGGTTTTCACTTGTCAACAGTTTGACCGAATATCACCCCTGTTATGGTTTTTCTACCCCTGTAAAGAAGAAATGTAAAAGTAGACATACTGACAACACTTGATGCAGGGAAAGTACGCCTTAGAGGCGGGCTCTGAGTTTGGCTCGCATCCAGCGCTCTAATACAAACCGCACAATAAACATAAACCCGCAGAGTGCCGCTAACACAATACTCCACCCCGCTAAATCCGGCGACCAAGTAGGGCTGACAAAGTCAAACTTGTATAGACTATCTGGAACGTTTGGAGGCGGAGCGTTTTTAACGGGATGGCTATCAATATACTGTTGTATACATGGTAGCCGCCCGGCACCATAAAAGCTTTCGGGGAAGTTTTTTTCGCAGTAGGCCTGGGCATCGGCGTAAACCGTACTACTGCCCTGATTCTTCTTAAGCGCTGCTTCTACCAGTCGTTCATACCGATACTTAAGCTGGATAGGAGGATAGACAGAGGACGAACTGGCTAAGTTAGTGTTCATATGGGCATACGTAAACTCCCGGAGTTCGCGAAGCGCCGCTTCCACGTCACCATTTTGTTTGTCAACCTCAAGTACATTGTCGCGCAGTTGTATAGCCCGGAGATTGTTGTTACGAAGCGCCCCCGCCGCAATGCCTGTCCACAGCAAAAAGGCGAGTAACAAATACCAGTAACTTAATTTCTGTAAGCCCCGCCACACATGATGAAGTTTTCGTTTATTCATTCTACGCTAGATTATACGCGCTTATACCCATCCCAAAACAAAATGACGGAATTTCTGGTGATGATCCGGATACGCTAGTCAAGAGCCCGGAATCGTTCAGTCATAATAAGCAACGAGCTGACGGCGGCTATGCTAAACCCAATTGTTGCTACTGCAAACGCGCTAAACCCAAGCGAGAGTATTACCAGGAGAGCGTACACCGTAGCCTTAAGTGCGCTGCTAAACAGCTCTAGGCTGGCAATATACACAATCCGATGCCCTGGCAAGTCATCAGCCGCATCGTATACACCTTTGGTATACGGCATGCGATAACCGGTTGTCACACTTTCGTTGGCAAGGTTTGCCGCTACCGAGGCTCCGTATGTACCGATAAAAGGTCTCACGGTATGCACCAGTGCGTTTAATATGGTGCTTAGCCGCAATAAAGTGCGACCCTTTTTATTATCAATCAATTTACCGATCAGAAACGCCGAAGCCACTGAACCTACCACGGCAACCGAGGAAAGCACCCCCAACTTTGCGTAGGCAGCCGACCCAACCAATATAAACAATCCCAGGTATAGCGGCCAGATAAAGACACAGATTGTATTCTCAATGCCAAGTGCGGCATAAGATAAATAATCCCGGCTCATTTTTGCCGTATCAAGCCCTTTCCAGTCAAGTTTCTGGCCTTTCGCCGTCGGTTCGCCGCTGCGAAAGAGAGGAATTAATCCGACAACTAGCAGCACGCCCCCCAGTAGAAAAATATACTGCGCACCAAATACGGTTGCT
>CAZHPF010000043.1:0-7447 GCA_964534095.1 uncultured Candidatus Saccharibacteria bacterium | reverse complement strand
ATAGGAAGCGTTACCTCTATGAGGTTCGGGATCGCTTCCTCAACAATCACTTTGTCGTCATAATGACAAGCCACCTCTATAGCGCGCCGTAATTCGTCGGTGTTTGTTGCACGACTGATACCGATGCTAGAACCCAGGTGAGCTGGTTTTACGAACAAGGGGTAAGTTAAGCTCTTTTCTATTGTTTTAATAATTTCACCGCTTTTGCGCGTATACGTATCGGCATAGAGGTATTCGTATTTTGCTACGGGGACATTATTGGCTTGGGCGATTTGCTTAGCCAGTACCTTGTCCATTGCCAACACGCTAGCGTCCATGTCGCAGCCGACAAACGGCACGTTTGCCAAGCGCAGTAGCCCCATCAAGCTGCCATCTTCACCGTAAGTGCCATGCATGGCCGGAAACACCAGGTCAATGGTTTGTAGTTTCTTGCGACCGGCAATACCGCTGGCTTTGACCAGGGTCATGCCACCATCAAATTGGACACTGATAGGTTGGGTTTTGTGGAGCCATTCCTGGATTTTACCGGAGCTATACAGGGTAATATCTTTTAATTGATCATCCCAATACCAGGCGCCGTCTTTCGCTATGTAGATGGCTTCCACTTTATATTGTTTGGTCAGTTCCAGAGGCTTAATGATACTTGATAGTGCTGTCACGACAGATACGTCGTGCTCGGTGGTGCGACCTCCAAAGATAACGGCAATTGTTTTCATACAATTAGTATATACAATTAAGCTATACAATTGCAATGTTTCTTGTAACTCCGAGTTCTCTGTCTTGTCATCCCGGACTTGATCCGGGATCTAGTTATGTATGGATTAGATCCTAAAACTAGTTCAGGACGACACCGGGAGAGTTAGGGACTAGTTGCTACGGGATCTTTGTGTCTCTTCGGTCAGGCAACTGATGTCATCGAAATCAGAGTTAACTCTGATTTAAAGCTGAGTTAACTCTGAGGTTTACTTAGTTTACTTATATGAATCAGGCCAATCGTTTTGCAGCATTACTACGTCGCCGTATGCCACATGCTGGTCAAGGCTAGTGTAGTACGCCAAAGGATCCGTCTCAATCTGCACTTTTCCTTGGTAGCCTGCTTCCTCAAGACCCTGCTGGATAAACTGAATGACTGAATTCTGCATCAGCACTACCCGATCAGGGGCTGCTCGGGCAATAAGATTGCCCAGTTCACGATGCACGCGCTCGGTTTCTACTCCCTGATCCACTAGCCCGGGGGTCACATAGATGCGCCGCTTGGCAGGCAACGTTTCGAGAAGCTCCAATCCTGCCTTCATACCCTCGATATTGCCATTGTAGGCATCGTCAATAATCCACGCTCCATGCAACTGCCGGGGCTCCATACGGTGCTCATACGGTCTGGTCTTGGCGACTCCTGCACGAATTTGCTCATCGCTGAGACCTAACCGTTTGGCGACCACCACGGCGGCAGCAAGCGGCCCCACTTGATGCTTGCCCAACAATCCGCTGTGCAGCTTCAGCACATGCTTGTCTTTCTGCATCACAAACGACATACCTTCAAACGATACCTGCTCATTGCTGATGTCCCAACCGTCTAGGCCATTCTCGTCATAGAGTATCGCTTCGGCCAGCTTAGCACTTAAGAGAGGTGATACACGGTTACAGAAAATGCCCTTTGTCTTTACGAAATCCTGAATACTGGCGAAATCGTCGGCAATAGCGTCCAAGTCAGGATAATAATCAAGGTGAGCAGGCGCGATACCGGTCACTATGGCCAAGCCCGGTTTGCTAAAGCTAGCCAGTTTTGCGATGTCACCCGGTTCAGCCTCACCGTACTCAAATATCAGCACATCCTCATCGCCTTTTAGTTGCGATACCCATCTGGCATGACTGATGAGGACGTTTTTGTTGCCAGGAGTAGCGGCAACATTCTTGCCTTCCGCCAGAATGGTCAGTAGTAGCTCTTTCATACTGGTTTTGCCGTAGCTGCCGAGTATGGCAATATTAACCGACGATAGCTTGGCGAGTTTGCGGGTAGCTTTGGTAATCTCTGATTGCTGCCGTGGATTGACGACAAAAAGCTGCACTAATGTGGAAAATCCAAGTAATAAAAAGGCAGCGACCGGCTGGCCAAGTAGCGCCAGTAACCCTTCCCAGGGGGTTATGGCTATCGCCAGCCATACGCTCACAACTACCCACAGTACATATGCGGCATATGCCAGAATGAGCGTCAACTGCCCGCGGCGTGTGAGCGTTAACGTGCCGCGCTTGCGTGCCGTAGTGAGATCTGGCACTGCGGCTATCCATCTCATAAACTTTGTCGGGTTATACTCAAACTGCTGAAGCATATAGGCCAGCGTTCCCGGCCCCGATGGCCATACCCAACTCAATAAACGCTTCATGCGATAAACTCCATGATTTGTTTAGCGACGCGCGCAGGATCATGTTGGTGCACAAAGTGGTCACTGCCTGCTATCACTTCCAGTTGAGAGCCGCTGATAGCGTCGTGGAGGGGCTTGCCTACTTCACGCAATGGAGTAGCAGTATCTGCATCGCCATACATAAGGAGCACGGGCAACACAAGCTGGCGCGCTTCAGGCTGGATATCCTGGGCGACGGTGCGTTTGAAGGTTTCTTTGAGATGGGGCGCAACTAATATATCGGAGCCAATCGTGCCATACAGTTTGCGCTGCAGTTTTTGTTTGTAGGACAAGGGTAGTGGCCAGGTAACGACTTTGCCGATTTTTGCGATAGATTTCCAGATATATTTCCGGAAGTTTTGACGATTACGAATACCTGCCGAAGCCAAGAGTACTAACTTGTCTGTTTGCAACAGCTGTTTTGCGAGCCCTACGATGAGCACGGCTCCACCGTTGGAGTGCCCAACCAACCCATGAGGTTTTTTTAGCTTGAGCTTGTCCGTAAAAGAAGCGATAAACGCAGCATAATCCTGCAATTCCCAGACTTCTTTTGGTGCCTCGCTGGCTCCAAAGCCCGGTAGGTCAAGCCGCACTACTGTGTAGCGGCGCGCTAAGTCAGGCACAATACTGTCAAACGTCTCTAGCCGATCACCCCAGCCATGAACCAACACAACCACCGAACCTTTGCCGGTTGACTCATAATGGACAGGTAGACCATCTACAATAACTTGCATACGCTATAAAGTATACGATACGTCTTACAAAGATAGCGAATTACTCAAACTACGCGGATCAAGTGTTGATGAGCCGCCTAGCGGCTGGTAGAGTTCGCCAATGAGCTGCATGAGTGGCTTGGCGTCAGTTGGCTTGTCAACGGTCACTGGTTGGTCAAGCAAAGTGAAGTCCAGTTTCACCTGGGCAGTTTCTTCAGACTGAGTATTGGTTGCCTGTAGTTCTATTCGCTTTATGCGCTTAGAGCCGTCTACCCAGACGGCAAAGGTATTAATGGTAGTGTTTTCAGCCGCATCTGTTGCTTCTTTAGTAACGTCAGCGTTGTCAGAGGAGTCGCATTTGGCCAATGATTGGTAGGCAGGCAGTTCCTCTAGTTTGGTGCTATAGCTCAGCAGTTTTGCTTTATCAACTGTAACTTCTATTTTGGTAGCATCTTGTCCATCTACCGTATCTTTGCTCGAGTTCTTTACAGTGAAGAATTTGTACTGCTCGTCCTGCAGCAAGTCAGCTGAAGCGGTAGCCGTGTCCTTATCCATGAGGTCAAACAACCCTTCAAGTGAACAGGCTATGTTTGCCTCCTCAAGCAGTGTTTTGTCTACCTCTATCCATTGGTTGCTGAGCTTACTACTGAGCAGGTTAAAAGATGAGACAGCGTCGCTGCCGCCAAGAGCCGCCAGTGTTTTCAGCGTGCTGAGATCGCCTACTTTTATATAGGCATTCTGATCAACATAACGAGCTTCAATAGGCAACTTCACGCCCGAAAAGGCTAGCTCGGTATCAAGCAGCATGGTTTTTTGGTCGCTTGCCAGATGCAACATGTTTACATTTAGGTCAACTGTGGTGTCACCTGATTTAATGCTGAGGTTACCTTTGGCAGAAAAAGTGGTTTGCTCTGCCAAGTTGGCTACTGCTTTCTTAAGGAGATTTTCCGGCTTGTTTGGAACAATGACAGCAAAATAGGCAGCGGCACTTCCACCCAACAAGACAACCACGATAGCTACGATGACCACCAGGAGCTTAACGTTACGCTTTGGGCGTGGAGAGGTTGGAGGTGGTGGCGCAGGCGACGTAGAGGTGGTAGGGGCTGGCTTCTCGGGTGGAAGAGAGGACAACGTATTATTTTCTGGTGTTGGCACAGCTGGCGTATCGTTCGGATTCATAAGACTTCCTTATACTGACGTTATATTTACACAAGCAGTATAGCACTGCCTACATGTTAGCGTATCTGCTGGAGCTTGGCTTGGAGCTCTTGAGCAGAGATATACGTAGCAGGCTCTTGGATGTCAGTAAGGGCGCCGTAAGCAGAGTAGTCTTCGGTCGTCTGGTCTTCGCCATAAGTAATCTTAGTGAGCTGGCTTGACCACACGTCAATCTGCATCGACACCGCAATGAGCGGAGATTCCGGATAAGTGTTTGGGTCATATTGCTCAAAATCATTCATGCCGAGGTAACTTGAAAATGATTTGAGCATACTGATAAATGCTCTTGGCTTTATAGTAACCGTATAGGTATAGACAGGACGGCCATTGACGGTTTCGCGTTTTGTCGTAGAGTAGTCAACGTTATAGACGTTTTCTTTCTGCATTTGCCCGAGCAAAGCGGCTCGATCCTGTGAGCTCAAACGACCCACTGGCACAATGCCGAATAAGGACTGGTTGTATTCTCCGGTGCCACCGTTCATTCCGTCAAGAGAGATTGATTTTCCCCATACGTTCAACACACCACTAATGTCTTGCGAGGTATCTACGACGCCCAGTTTTGAAAGGTCAATATCTGTAAAGCGAACATAGCTTGCGTCGGGGGTAGCGATTAGCTCTCTTTGGTTGCCAACCGCCGTGGTTGTAGAGTCCAGGATAGGGCTAGGGTTAATGTTGAGCGATGTTACTTGCGCACCAGCTTGACCGCCTGCTTGGGTGGTCTTTTTTGTAACACTTGCTGTCGAGAGCGAGGTCGAGAGCATCCGGTTGAACACTCTTTCGGGATTGCTATAGATATAGTGCCACCAACTCCACGCACTTAGTACAATAAGCACAACACAAAGGCTGGCAACGGCACCCATCAGTTTATTTCGTTTAACGAATTGTTTCATGATACCCTCTTTCACTTTATGGTGGAGCATATCGGATTCGAACCGATGACCTCTTCCATGCCATGGAAGCGCGCTAGCCAACTGCGCCAATGCCCCGATTAGCTTTACTTTACACGATAACACCCCTGTTCGGCAAATAAATGTCCGCGTGATGCTATACTATCTTAGTAAAGGTAACGGGGAGGAAATAATGAACAGCAACGGAAAACGGTCTATTGTCCTCGCAAGCTTGGCTCTGCCTGTTGCTCTTATTATTAGTGGCAGCATCGGTTGGTATCTCAAAACACATAATCCTGACAATGTTAATATCACTTCCGGGCTTGCCTATATACGGCCGATCCTTGGCTCTGCTTTGATTTCCTTTGGGGCGTTCATGCTCGCGGCATTTTTGTGCGCACTTCGCGGTCTACGGCGAGATACTTCCAGAGATTTAAGCGTGCTGGGGCTTAGCCTCATAGTGGTGCTTACGGTGTTATCTATCACTGCAGGTATTACCCATAAGGGTGGCGGTGATGCTGAAGACGCTTATCGTACCGAAAAGACCCAGCAGTTTTTTAACGCATTACAGCGATAACAGCTTAACGTTTCGTTTTTGCAGCCCCAGGGAGAACATAGCCAACAAGAATAAGGGCATAGAGCACCGCAAAGCCACACATAATAGAGGGGAGGCCATGCATAGTAGAGGGGTCAAGCGTGTTGACAATGGTGGTAGGCAGCAAAAACACCAGATAGCCCGCTATCATGCCATAGAGTGACTGTCGAACTTTGCGCTTTGTAGTACGCGACGCGACGCGGGTTGCGACTGCAATACTCCAGAAAAGCATTGCATAGTAATATACAAAATACCAACCGCCAACTCCGTTGCGCAGTTGGAAAATAACATAGTTGCCGACACACTGGTGTCCGGTAAACGCCGTTTCGCTTAGCCCAAACAATACAATCCAGAACACACCAAGGGCATAACTAAGGCTTACCGGCCAACGTTGTTTGAGACCAGCAAGCCGATATATCAGGTGCAACCCGAGCGGCGGGAGGGTTGTGATTGCTACATACCCTATTCGCGACCACATCGCCGCGTCGACACCCAAACCGCCACACACAAAGTATTCACTAAGCTGAAAAAGAGCTAAGAAAAATAAGATTGTCATACCCAAACGCGTAATAACCGACATTTTATAGTGTAGATACGTACCTATCAGCAGTGCAATCTCAACGACAAACGTCGCAATCATAACAGGAGGAGAGAAACAGTAAAATGTAGCTTGTTTGTGTTTGACCATGTTGTAATCCTTATGCTAAAGCATACTATGGCTTAACCAAAAATTCTACTCATTTAGCTAAGCAGTTCCAATAACTGTGCTTCGTCAATGATTTTAGTGCCAAGTCCTTCGGCTTTTTTGGCTTTGCTTGCCCCGGCACTTTTGCCCATTACCAGATAGGTAGTATCATTAGCAACTGCTGTTTGGAATGTTCCGCCGCGTGCGCGGATTTTGTCGGCCGCTTCGTCTCGGCTCATAGTTTCAAGCGTGCCAGTTATTACAAAACTTTTGCCACTTAACGCTCCGCCGGTATGCTTCACCGCTTCTGGCCATACATCAAGCCGCCGAAAGTCTGCTAACAACTGCTGGTTATCGTCATCAACAAACCAGCCGAGTAGCGACTCGGCCACAATTTCCCCAATCCCTTCTACGGTTTTCAACTCTTCGTAGGTAGCACTTCCCAAATTGTCCAGATTCTTAAAGTGTGCCGCCAAGTCCACCGCCGTTTGTACACCGACATGGCGAATGCCCAGTCCATAGATAAACCGGGCGAGCGGCACATGCTTTTTAGCGGCAATAGCGTTAACTAGTTTTCGGGCTGACACCTCGGCAAAACGCTCCAGCGACAGTATCTGCTCATAGGTTAATTTATAAATATCTGCCAGGTTATCAATCAAGCCTGCGTTAACCAGCGCAACTACATTTTTTTCACCCAACCCGTCAATATCTAGTGCCGATTTACTCGAAAAATGCTGCAAAGCTTTTTTCAGTAGCAACGGACCAGTTGCTTGCTTTACACGGTATACCACTTCGCCATCAGGACGAGCGAACTCAAGTTCTGGATACTGTCGCGCTAGCTCGACTTCGTAATCAAAAGGCTTGCTCCGGGTAGGACGTAGTTCTGTCAATACCCGCTCAACTTGCGGAATAATATCACCGGCTTTATAGATAATAACAGTGTCACCCAC
>CAZHPF010000042.1:0-7709 GCA_964534095.1 uncultured Candidatus Saccharibacteria bacterium | reverse complement strand
GGTGTTACCCGCCCGTTCGCCCATCCCGATCATAGAACCCTCGACTTTATCGAAGCCAGCCTGCAAGGCAAACATACTGAAGTCTGCAGCGCTCCCATAATCGTTGTGGGCATGAACACTTGTTGTGACAATCCTGCCCGGAAAATCAATGGCAACCGCTTTCACGCCATCATTGAATTCACGCATGCCTTCCTCGTCCCATAATCCATGGGCAGAGCTGCCGAAGGTATTAGCTAAGTTGACATTGACAGATTCGGCACCATTCTCAAGCAAGTAACGGGTAATCCGATTGTGATAGCCAATGACTACTTCTGGCCCCTGGGTATGATCAACTGCACCCTCACCAGAGACAGAAAAGTGCCGAAACCCGGCGGCTAATGGCACATCAACCGCTTCGCATAGGTCAATGGAAGATTTTTCTGGGGTGTTTGGCTGGGCACTGGCCAAGCCTCGCAGCCCAGGAGAAATACGGTTATAAACATGGACAATTACCTGATCCTTGTCCATGCCTTCGAGTACCGCCATACCTTCTTCGATGGCTTCTTTCTGCGCGCCGAACAACACTTGAAATTTAGTGCGCTTATATCGTTCATCCCCGGCGGCTATCCTAGCGTTGACATGTCCAACTAACGCATAACCAAATGGGCGGTCTTCAGGGTTACCAAAATGGCCTACCTCAATTTCTTCTACGCCGGCCTCAATTAACTCGTCGAAAATTTGTATTCGCTCTTCTGTTGATAGCCCCTCTGGCTTTCCGTTTGGCAATATACGACCCTTTTTTATGTCGTCTTGTTGCAAGCCGTCGCGCAAGGTTACATCCACGAACCCAATCGGCACTGCGCCAGTGTCTTCTTGCGAAAAGGCATTTGCTACTATTTGCTCGGCCTCGGCTATAACTGCCATATCGGCTTGGGCTATTTCAAACACATTTGTTCCTGTACTCATTATTTTCCTCAAATTAAAAAAGACTTCTTGGTGGAGTCCTGCTTGTCTGACTGTGCCAATCCGCTCTAGCGAGAGGAGAGTACTTCACACGTGTTGAAGCACAGCCTGTTAAGGCCGAGGAGAAGGTTCAAAACCGTGCTTCTATAGTGAATCATACCAATCCACTCTACCATAGCCGCCACGCCTTGACAAGCGGGGTATATAGCACTCATGTCAATACCGTTAAGTGAAGAATACTATTGACAAGTCGGTATCCGGTAGATTATAAATACTTGGCAATTTAGTTAAGAGAGAAAGATATGTTTGACAGGATAGGTGAAAGACCTCGTTATACGGACGAGGACGTAAAGGCGCGTGCCTTAGCCCATGGCTTGACGCCGCCGCTACTCAATATTGAGGTTGTGGCTATTACGGGTATGCTAAACGGAGAAAGAGCAGCAGATTCTACCGAAGAACTGCGACGCTTTCAGATTGTTGCAGCTGGTGGCCGAGAGGGCTCTCCATTAGTACAAGATCCTCGAAGCCAAGATTTGCATAGGCTGTTGCATGATTTTCGGCTGGGGTAGTCCTACATTTGATTCAATTTGAACTGGGTGGCACGTTCGGCGGCCAGACGGGTTAATTCCGCGTCTTCGCCTTTGTTGACGAATTTCATAGAGTTAGCCAGAAGCGGGTGAACTTCGGCTACTTTATCGTGCATTTCTTTAACAAGCTTTCGATAACCAGGGTGCCCCTGGGGGCTGGTTCGCAGTTCGTGTAGATGAAACGCTTCACGGGCATTGTATGTGACTTTCCAGCGCATGCGGTGACCGAGAAGCGTTGCATACTGGGCTTCGAGAACGTAACCGGCCTCCTGAAGTCGTGAATAGAGGGCAAGGCTGAGGTCAAAACATTTCTCGAAATCTTCGCTAAAGCCAGCATCCTCAACCAAGCGAGGGATTTCGTAGCCAAAGCGCGGCGTCAGCTGCTGCCATTCCAGATCGTCAACAATACGGTGGCGTTGCAAGTCGCGAAAGATGCCGTAGTCGCACATCAAATCAAAGTTATAATGCGCCTTTTCCAGCGCTCGGCCAGGGCGATGCCGACGATTCAGCCGTTCGCCCATATACGCCGTTAACACGGCTTCCTTGCGCTCTATGGGCCACTTCTCTACTTCTGCCTGGATAGTTTTGAGTGGCAAGCTGCTGTGCTCATAGAGCATGTCTGCTACCAACTCGAGTTCATTGCGAGGCCATACGCTGTTAAGCTGGACTGGTTCGGAACCGTCAGCATGGGTATCAGGAAGATGAGCCTGCGCGAGTTCTTTAACCGCATTGTAGGTGTTAGCCCGGTAAGCGATGGTCGCCCCGCCGCGGTCTGGCCGATCCGCCCGCTCTAAGAAAGTTGGGATAACCTTCCTTGCTTCGTCGAGAACCTGCTGGCCGACAACATTAGCTTCTGGCAGTTCATCGCTGAGTAAGTGCATAATCAGGCTTTCCAGTGCTTGACCGGATGCATAGATACCAACGGTTGATTTGGTAGAAACGGGCAGTACTGGGCGAATAGCGTCACAGGCTTGGGCGCGGATAGCGCCTTTCCAGGCGATGTCGCGCTCCTTTTGAGGAGTAGAGGAGGTGTCCTGAATGTAAGTAGTCAGTTTGCGAACCAGGTCGCTGTAAAGATCAAAAATCTGATCCATTGTTTGAATGTAGTGCTTTTTGACGGCGGGTTTGAAATGCTCCGGAACGTAGTATTTGTACTTGTCCTCCGCGTCTTTTTGGTCGAAATAAATATAGCGGGTAGATTGCTCAAGATAGCTTGCCAAACGACCCCATTCTAACTTTTTGGTAAGCAGGTTGCTGGCGTTTTCCACCACGATATGCTGGCCGACTAGCTGCTGAACCGAGTCGTCTCCGTAAGCAGTGATAACGCGGTGAATGAGCTTTTCGTCCTTGCCCATAGCCGCGGCAAATTCGTCTAGGATTGTGATACGCATATCATCACCGCGACGTGACAGGCGAGCCATCGCGGCAGCAATGGTTGTGGGGTTTAGGTTGTCGTTAAAAGCATAGACATTGCCAGTAGTGTTGGTGACACTTCGCCGCAAGAATTCCTCACCCGCAGGGGTCACGCTGTACGTTTTGCCATCTTTAGTGACGTATGGATTGACGGATACGGTCTTGGCTGCTTTGGGCAAAGTTTGAGCGGCTGAAGCAGCACGAGACGCAGGCAGTAACGGCTCGACTGCCTGCCATAATAGTGTATGTATTGTTTCAATATCTAGCAACTTTTCGTCACGCACACAATCAATACGCGTGAAATCTTTGGGGAAAAGCTGGCAAAGGTCATCATAGACTTCGACAGCTTTAGTTAGATGACCCAAATCGGCTTCATGCAAATCCCGCTTTTTATCAGTATAGCTGCGTGTTTCCTTCTGGTCGACCAGCTGCTGAGCGATGCCGGCCGGTACCCGAAGCACAAAGGAGCGATCAGGGCGCGGAATTTTGAGCATTTCAAACTCCAGATTATCGTTCCAGATAAAGTACCCGCGGCGCTCTTCGGCATGGGCAAACTTGGTTCCTTGGTGTCCCATGTTGCTGCCAGTGAAGCGGTTGGCGACTACCACTTTGCCTTCTTCAAGTGCCTGTCGTATGGCAGGAGCGGCCTGATAGCGGTCAAGTGCGTAGAATACAGAGCCAGTGTACGGCCCAACCTCTTCAGCAGTCCCATAGTTACCATTTAAGTATTCACGGACAAAATAACTAGACGGCTGGTCATACTGTGGGAAATCAAACTGAGCCACGTCGTAGCCTTCCTTCGTAAGCCTTTCCACCAGCTTTGCAAACTGTGTGCCTTTACCGGAACCGTCAGTCCCTTCGATCACAATAAAAGTGCCTGGTCGTTCGGCGTGTGCGGGGAATGAAGTCTTTTTAGAGTATTTCATCGTGCTTTTAAACCTGTGATGGCCCCCGGCAATGATCGCTTGTCTTTGTAGGCCTTAGGAAGCATTTGGTCGGGTGTCCAGGTGGCGATTAGCTCTTCAAATGATGTACCGGTCTGGTACTTGCCGCTCATGCCACCATCACGGCCTTCCCCGTAATTACCCTCAACATCCCCAGTTTCGTGAAAGATAATCTGGGCAATTCTCTCCCCTACCGGTAATAAGACAGTTTCGTGTTCGTTGAGGTTATAGATTTCCAGCGTGAGCCGGTTAATGTATCCCGGATCAATCCAGCCGGCATCAAAACAAACTGCTACGCCGTTGCGACCCCAACTGCTGCGTGATTTTACTTCAGCAGCCCCTGGCGGCAAAACGCCAAAAAACTCATGGGTATGAGCCAAGATACGCTCACCGGGTTTGAGTGGAATGACGGGGTGTTCGGCAGGAATACCTTCCAAAGGCTTCACACCGTTAGCGCTACACCAATCCTGGTGGGTAACTGCTTGCTTAGGCTCGCCAAAGTAACGGTGCACATCGTTTTTATCGAAAGGGTTGTAGACATAGCCCTTTTTGGCCTGATCAGTTTCGTAGTAGTAATACCCAAGTGTGACATCCATGCTTGCTTGGCTGACATACGCAGGGTTGTAAGGAGCACACAAAATATGACCGTCTATGATAGCTTGCTTGATTTGTGTGTTGCTGTAGACTCCCACAGTTTCCTCCTGATTGTTGTCCCTCGCGAGCCCACTTTCGCTAGTTATGGTCTAGTATAGCAAAATATGGGGAAGTGCACAGTGTTTATCTTGCAACAGTTTGTTGGATGCGTTTCTGGATAGCTTCTACCGACAGACTGCCATCAATTTCGGCGAGGTGTTTTACGTATTTAGGTGAAGATTTAAGGAATTCGAGTCCTTCTTCATATCCTTTGCGTACCCGATGATGAAACTCACTGTCCTGGTTTTCAAAATAATCTACATTACCTCGTTTTTGGCGGCGCTCATCTAACATTGCTTGCGGCGCATCCAGATATACAAACACGTCGATTTCCCACAGTTGCAACAGCGTAGTACAGGCATCATAAGCTAATTGTCTGTTCGCCAGCCGGCTGCCGTACAGGTTATAGCCGATTACAGTCAAAGGGCTGCGATCAACGATGACTACTTCACCGGCTTTTTTACGCTGTTGTATGTCGTGTCCAAGCTCGGTATGCATAGCCAGGGAAATATAGACATCGGTTTCAGCACGTCGAGGGTGCAGTGATAGTGAGGCCTTGCGGAGCTCTTCGCCAATGGGAGTCCCGCCTGATGCTCGCGTCACATGCACATTCGCGCCGTGTGATGCTAAAAAAGCAGCCAGTAATTGTACCTGTGTGGTCTTGCCCACGCCATCCGGTCCATCAATAACAATGGTTTGCGGTTTTATCATAAGCTTATTTTAGCAGGAATCGCAGGTATGGCCGACGAAGATAAAGCAAAAACCGTATGTGACGACCAGACAGCTTAATAAGGTGTGTATGCTGATGGGTAATACTCTTGAGTGTAGATTTCGGTGCTCTGGCCCACACATTGTAACCATTTGACTCATATTGGCTGAGTATCCGGATATACTCTTGGGATTCTCCGGCAGACAGAGCAGCCAAGGTATCGATATGTTTTTTGGGTATGACCATCAAGTGGTCAGTCACGTGCTGAGAGTCCCACAGGGTATAGGGGAAAATATTGCGGATTACCCTAAAATGTTTAGTCTCAGAGATAAACTGCGGACTGCGATTGGTAATTTGACAAAACGCACAGCCCTTTTGGGGTGGCTCAATATAGCGTTGGTGGTACCGGTACTGGGTATTTTGGCGGCGTGCTCGTACAGCAGTCATCGTTTTACAGGTCGGTTCCGGAAACGGCTATGCTGGGACCCATAGAGGTAGTGAGGTAAACGCTCTTAACATATCCGCTCTTGAGGCCGGTTGGCTTATTGGTTTTGAGGCTCTCTAGGATTGCTTGGGTGTTTTGCTGTAGTTTTGCCGCGCCGAAGCTTACTTTACCAACCCCCACATGCACAATGCCAGTGCTGTCGATACGATATTCCACCCGGCCGGCTTTTGCCTCAGTGACAGCTTTGGCTACATCAGCAGTGACTGTGCCACTCTTTGGGTTTGGCATCAGTCCTTTTGGCCCTAACAGACGAGCGTATTTGCCCAGTTTAGCCATTTGGGAAGGGGTAGAGATAAGTACGTCAAAATCCAGCGTTCCTTTGTCGAGTTGCTGTAAAAATTCGTCGGCTGCGGCAATGTCGGCACCAGCTTTTTTTGCCGCCACCACGTTATCTCCATCAGCAAACACAGCTACGCGAGTTATTTTACCGGTACCGGCAGGCAATACGACGATGTCGCGAAGGTTTTGGTCGGCTTGACGAGGATCAACGTTCAGCCGTACGTGTAGCTCTACGCTGGCGTCAAATTTGACAGTACTAGTTTTCGTCGCTAGGTCTACGGCTTCCGCTAGGGTATATTGTTTAGTTTTGTCAATCTGCTCGGCGGCTTTACGATAAGCTTTACTACGGCGCTCCAGACGCGGACGAGCAGGCTTTTGCGGTTGCTTTGGCTTGGCAGCCTCCTCGGCATCTTTTTCGTCCCGGTGGACTTGTCTCTCAAGTTTTTCTTGCTTTTGCTCCGCCTCTTGAAGACCCTTTTCGCTTCTTTTGCCCGCTTTGGTGGTGGCTTTAGGTTCAGCTATGTCTACTACAGCTTCAGACTCTGAAGCGCTTGCAATGGCTTTCTCGAGCTCTACAATAGTATTTTTGTTGCTCACTTCCAGCCCGAGCTCAGCGGCTTTTTTGATAAGGTCGGCTTTTTTAGCCATAGGTGTGTATCCTTTCGTGGTACAAATGTCTTAAGTAGACTCCCACAAACTTAATTGTTTACAAGGTAGAGTATAGCACTTAGCCCTCTGTTGGGGCAATAGGCCGCTTGGGCTGATCTGGCGGTTGTACCGTACCGTCCGCTTCAACCTGAGTTCCCGGAACTAACTCCGGCGAGGGTACCAGGTGAAGCTTGCCACCAAGACCCAAAATACGCAGATCTTCATCGGTCGCTCCCCCGCCCATGGTCAGGCGGTACATGGCAAGCCGCTCACCATTGGTAGTGACTTGGGGACGATCATGTTCTGGCATAAGCTATTACCCTTCGACTTCGACGCCCATACTGCGTGCGGTGCCTGCAACCATTTTCTTAACGGCAGGGATATCGTCGGTGTTCATGTCAATTGCTTTTGTCTCGGCAATTTCCGTCAGTTGAGTGTCGCTGAGTTTTTTGGACACTTTTTCAGTGTTAGGACGACCGGAACCTTTCTTGATGCTCAATGCAGCGCGGATAAGGTCATCGGTTGGCGTACCAACCACACGGAAGTTCATGGTGCGATCTTCGTAAATGCTGATGTGAACGGTCAAATCTTTGCCCATGCGGTCTTTAGTGGCCTCGTTAAACGGGTTGATGAAATCCATCATATTAACACCGTACTGCCCAAGCGTGCTTCCAACCGGCGGTGCAGCGCTAGCTTGCCCGCCCTTTAGTTTCATTTTGAGGTTAGCAGTAACCTTTTTTGCCATAATACATAATCCTTTTTGGGTAATAACCCAATACTAAATAACAAATGTGAAGCAATTATCTAGTGCGTAACAGGTTAAAATATACCACAGTACTGTGTTTTGTACAAGTAGATAGAATTACGGTTAAACCTTTTTGACTTGGAGGCTGTCAAGCTCTACGGGGGTTTCGCGACCGAACATGTTGACCAGTACTTTGAGCTTGCCTTTTACCGGGTCTACTTCGCTAACTGCGCCATCGAAGCCC
>CAZHPF010000041.1:0-7714 GCA_964534095.1 uncultured Candidatus Saccharibacteria bacterium | reverse complement strand
ATGCGTTTGAGGGGCGACCAAAAAACCTAACATTATTGAATATTACTCATGAGCTCGTAACGTTTGTAGTTATGGGACTTATCATCGGAGCCATGGGAGTATAGGTTGAAAGTTGAGGCGACCACAATTGAAGAATTTTTCAAGGCTACAGGCGAGCGCGAATCAGCTCTGAGGGCACTCGATAGCCTGATCCGAACGACCGCGCCGTTGCTCAAGCCACAACTCCACACAGGCATGAGCATTACCATGATGGGTTACGGTGTATTTAACTACAAGTCTAAATCGGGTCGCGAGGGCACCTGGCCAATTGTGGCGATTGCACCGCAAAAAAATTACATGAGCCTGTATATTTGCGCTGTGACCAACGGCAAGTACATGGCGGAGATATATCAGGATAAACTAGGAAAAGTCAGCTGCGGCAAGAGCTGTATACGGTTTAAGAAAATCGAAGACCTCAATACGGACACCGTAAAAGAGATCCTGCTGGAACTCGAGCGTCGTATGAAGCACGACAAAAATCCGTTTGAGTTTTTTACACTATAGAGGAGCAAAGATGACCACCGAACACAGAGATTATTCAAATTTGAAAGCGCTTTTTATAAATTGCACGCTTACAAAATCACCTGAAAAAAGCCACACTCAGCTACTGGTAGACGCCAGCGCCAACATCATGCGGGAACAGGGCGTGGAGGTAGATATGGTTCGAGCCGTGGATCATGACATTGCCCCTGGTGTTTACCCTGATATGCGTAAAAAAGGATGGGATAAAGATGAGTGGCCGGAATTATTCAAGCGTGTGATGAAGGCCGATATCTTGGTATTGGCTGGCCCGATTTGGCTGGGTGACAACAGCAGCGAAATGAAGAAAATAATTGAACGGTTGTATGCCTGTTCCGGAGAGGTAAATGATAAAGGCCAGTGGATATATTACGGTCGTGCTGGTGGCTGCTTGATTACTGGTAACGAAGATGGCATCAAACACTGCGCCATGAACGTATTGTATAGCTTGCAGCATATTGGTTATACGATCCCTCCGCAAGCAGATGCTGGATGGATAGGTGAGGCTGGTCCTGGATCAAGCTATGGCGACGATGGAGAGGGGCTAGATAATGACTTCACGAATCGTAATACTACTTTTATGGCATGGAATCTGATGCATACAGCGGCCATGCTAAAGGCCGCAGGGGGTTTACCGGCCAAAGGCAACCAAAAAACAAAATGGAAAACCGGCACCAAACTCGACCATTCTAACCCGGAATATCGTTGACAAAACAACAGTAGTAATCGTTGACCAGTTCACTATACTAAGTATATGACAGGTATTGCCGACAGAGCGCATCAGGCAAAATTACATGGTGAGGTATTATACGGCTCACGGGAAGTATCTGAAAAAATCGCTGGGCTAGCTAGTAGGTTAGCTGGTCGGTATCAGAACGGTGAACGCCCATTGTTCGTAGCGCTGATGCGAGGCGCAGCCCCATTTGCCGGTCAGCTTATGAGGGCTATAGTGGAGGTTGACCCGACTTTTCATCCGGAAATTGATTATATGACGGTTTCAACATATGGTCGGGGCAGACGAGCCGGTAAGCCCCAGCTAAAACTTGACATTGACAGAGACAGAACAGTGGTAGCAGGACGGCCTGTGGTATTACTTGACGATATAGTTGAACGCGGTTTAACCTTGGCGTTTGCGGCGAACCATTTACTAGGCAGAAAACATAGGGCAGCATCAGTGGATGCAGCGGTGCTTGCGACCAAGCAATGTACGCGTGACCCAAGTTTTTCGCTGTTTAGGGGAGATATTGATGCGTGCTTTACGGTTCCAGACGTCTGGGTGACTGGCATGGGGCTTGATGATGCAAGTGTGGGTGATGAAGGCAACAGGTGGCTGCCGTATGTCGCGGTAGCTAACCCGGCTCCGATAGAAATACCTGTAGTCTCTGAGTCTCCGTTAGGGTTGGGGCAGCGCGTGCTTGCCAGGATGCAGGGTCTTTAGTCAGTATTAATGTATATTCTTTAGAAACCATTTTGCTCCTGTATAATGAGTATTAGTGAAAGAAGACCACAACGCTAATATATTTCCGAAGCACTTTTTTTGGGGAGCCAGCACGGCTGCGCATCAGGTAGAGGGAGGAAACACCAATCAGTGGTCGGAGTGGGAAGCGGCGCACGCCAAAGAACTAGCCCAAACAGCCCATCAACGGTTAAACTGGTTGCCTAATTGGCCAAAGGTGAAAGCTCAAGCAGAGGATCCTGCTAACTATCTTTCCGGCAAGGGTGTTGACCATTACAATCGATACCAGACAGATTTTGATTTGCTCGGCAGCTTACAGCTTAATTCGTTTCGGTTTGGGATTGAATGGTCACGAATTGAACCCAAGGAAGGCGAGTGGGATGAAGCAGAGATTGCTCATTATCGGGAGTATATTGCAGCACTACGCAAGCGGCATATCGAACCGTTTGCCAATATCTGGCACTGGACGGTACCGGTTTGGTTTGCTGAACGCGGTGGGTTTGCCAAACGCGATAATCTAAAGTATTTTCGCCGGTTTATGGAAAAAGTGGCCGATAGTCTCCTCGACGACCTCAGTTATGTTATTACTATCAACGAACCAAATGTCTACGCGAGCTTCGGATATCTTAACGGTGAATGGCCCCCGCAAAAGCGTAATCTATTGCTTTGTTGGCAAGTGTATCGCAACCTGATACGTGCCCACCGGTTGGCTTATGATATTTGTAAAGCTAAAAAGCCTAGTTTGCAGGTCGGCGTAGCCCAACAGCTTGGAAATATTCAAGCAAAGCGCCCTCATAATACTGTTGACCAAATGGCTACCCGGTGGATGCGCTATGTGTGGAACTGGTGGTTTTTGAATCGTATCCGCAAACAGCAGGATTTCATAGGCATTAATTACTATTTTACAGATTACTATACTGGATTCGCGAAGCGCGTAAATCCTACGGTGCCAGTCAATGATTTGGGATGGTATATGGAACCGGAGGGATTGTATCCGCTTCTACTGCGGACATGGTCGCGGTATAAAAAACCAATATTTGTGACTGAAAACGGATTGGCAGATGCCCGCGACGACTATCGTCGGTGGTGGCTAGAGGAAACAATCGTGGCAATGGAGCGGGCTTTGTCCGAAGGGGTAGATTTGCGTGGCTATTTCCACTGGAGCCTCCTAGATAACTTTGAGTGGAAGTATGGGTGGTGGCCGCAATTTGGACTGGTTCATGTGGACAGAACCACAATGAAGCGAACTGTCCGCCCCAGCGCTAAATGGTTTGCAACGCGCATCCGTGATATTACTAAGTAATATACCAAAGGTAGTATATTTTTAGACCTAGCAACTGCTTGATCTAAAAAGGTTTGAAGTTATATATCGTATAGAATAATCTACAGTCTATGACCGAACAGCTACCCAATATAACCGTAATCGGAGGGGGAGCGGGCACGCGTGCAATACTTACCGGTTTAAAGCCTCACCCGGTAAACCTGAGCGCGGTCGTCAATATGGCCGATAACGGAGGATCCAGCGGTGTATTGCGAGAAGAATTCGGTGTGTTACCTCCAGGTGACGTTAGGCAAGCGATTGGGGCATTAAGCGACGCGCCAGAGCTGGTCGATCTACTTGATTATCGCTATCCTGCCGGCAGCCCCTTGGCTGGACACTCGGTAGGCAATTTACTGTTAGCGGGTGCCGAACTACGATGCGGAGACTTTGAAACAGCGCTAGCGGGTGTGTCTCGAATGATGGGGGTGAAGGGACAAGTGATTGCCTCTACCCAGACTCCTCATGATCTGATTGCTAAAATAAACGGCGACGAGCAGGTAAGAGGTGAATATGAAATCGCCCAAGCTGCGTTTAACCCTCTAGAGACTCCTCCATCGCTGTGGCTTGAACCCGATGCTGCGCTTCATCCACGAGCCGAGGAAGCGATTGCTAGAGCTGATCTTATCGTCATGGCGCCAGGTGATTTGTACGGATCACTAGTGCCGCCACTACTGCTAAACGGTATGCGCTCCGCTTTAGAAGCTGCAAGAGCGGAAGTGGTCTATGTAGGTAACCTCGTCAATAAACCGCACCAGACAGCTGGCTTCACTGCTCTTGATTATGCGCGGGAGCTTGAGCGCTTACTTGGCGCGGAATTTATTGACTGTATCATGTATAACGACGGCGTAATACCCGAGGGGTTTTTAGAAGCTTATGGCAAGCCAGGCGAAGAAGTAACCGCACCTCTGGCAGAGACCTCTGCATCAGTGCCTATCCTCGCCGGAGCCGATTTAGTCAACCGGAATCCACGCCTACCGTCCGATCCTGAGGCGATTACCCGATCCTACATCCGACATGACCCTGGGAAATTAGCAGCAACTATCTTGGCGCACCTAAGGAAAACTTAAGGTTCGTTTCCAAGAGACAACAGTCAAGCTATTGACAAATAAGCTTATGTTTGATATAGTATGTATTGTTATTATCTAAACACTATAGTATGACTAGAAAAGCACTTATATTTGACCCACAACCAGCACCACGTCGCCGTGATCACTTATGGTTGTTGCCGCCACTCCCGGAACCGACTAAGCTAGACAGAGCTGTTTCCCGGGCGGCTGTTGCTAAAAACCACGTGCGCGACGGAGTGCGCGAATTGAACCTTTCTGGCCGAGAGGTACTTGTTGGTGCAGTAGGGGTCGTAGCCCTGACAGCGGCAGCAATCTGGGGTGTAAATGTGTCTGGCGCGCGGCAAGAACAAGCCACGCGTGATCCCCGAGTAGAAGTGAACGAAACACATGAAAAGCGTGTACTCACTAGTTTCTTAGCAAGTGGTAAACCCGAACTGCAGGTGGACGGTGTAAATATCACTACCATGCCAGGAAGTGTGCGCGTAACTCAAACGGGGAAAGATCCAGTGAACCTGCGCACGACCTTGGATTCTCAGGAGTCACTTGCGCAGATAGATCAGCATATGTGGGTAGACAACGTTATAGCGCAAGCCAGCCGCGTTGAGCTTCTCAATCCTTTGGTGGCTACGTTACCTAACGGCGATGTGTATATGGGTGGTATTATGCGCGGTGAGGATGGCAAAATACCAGTAGTAGCCACACCTGAAGCGTTTGCAGAGCACGTCGCATGGATAAGGGTGTCAGCGTTAGAAAACGATTACAGCGGTGCTCAGGTAGTACAGGAACCGAGTGGTGGAGCGCCTTTTGCTGTTACTTTTGGACAGAATGGTTTACAGACCAGCACGGGTGAAGCTATGCCGGGAGTGCTCCCAACGCCAGCTCTCCAATAAGCACATAGCGTCTAGTATAACGGCTAAACCGCTACATATTGTGTGTAAGTCATGAAAACTGTCCACCTGTGGATAAGTGTCCCTAAATCAGGGGCACTTTTGTGTATTTTGGGCTTGCATGTGGGTTAATGGGGGTAGTATGCTGTGACTAGTGGGTAATCGTAGGTAAGCCAAAACAGCTCGCCAACGACCAAAAATAAAAACCACTAGCAAATTAACTAACTCTATCAATGGCCACAATAGACTATTTCGAACGAAAGCTTGATAACAAGCGGCGGTTAACCATACCGACCGAGCTTCGAAGCAAGTTTGCGAGCGGGGTAGTCATCACGCGTGGATTTGGTAAATACCTGCATATGTATCCTCAGGAAGCCTGGGATAGCATGGTAGAGCCAAAGCTCCGTGGCGATGTGCTCGATGAAGCGATTGCTGACCTGAATGTCCAGTTCCGACGAGGTAAAACCTCAAGCGTACTGGATAGTAAGCAGGGCAGGGTGACGCTAGAGCAGCATCAGCTGGACTACGCAGGCATCGACAAAGATGTCATAGCGGTCAGTGTGGGTAGTTATTGGCGTTTGATGGCACCGGGTGAATAGTTCACCGGGGTCGCTAGTTCTTTTACAATTTGGCAAAAAGTAGCAAGTTCAGATAAAAGCTCGAGGTTAGCTATCTGGCGGTCAACAAGTGGACGAAGGCAACCACTTTATAAAAACCTTAGAACATTACATTAAAACACCTCCCAAAACTCCACCTCACACATAAGTCTCTCAAAAGTTACAAAGCGAGTAAGGATTTAGATGATTTTTCAAATCACAACATACATCCTTTACATACCAGCGATGTAACAAACAAAAACAAAAAATCTCAACAAAAACAAACCGTTGGCTGCTAGATAGGTGACCTTGTAAAAACAAAAACATGAAACACACAAACAAACCTCACCAAAATCATCACATTCCCGTCTTGTTGGACGAAGTGCTGCGGTACCTGGCACCGAAAGAAGGAGAGTCATATCTCGATCTGACGGCCGGATACGGCGGGCACGCAGGCAAGGTCGTGGAACGCACATTGAAGCCTCAAGGTCTTACGCTGGTCGATCGGGATCGTCGGGCGACTGACTTTTTGCAAAAGCAAGCAAGCTTTAAGGACGCTGAGATTATCTGCAAAGATTTCTTCAGTGCTTCAGAGGAGCTGCAGGGTAGGCATAGTCAGTACGATATGATTTTGGCAGATTTGGGCGTGTCGTCACCGCACCTTAATAATCCAGACCGTGGATTTAGTATCCGGGATGATGGTCCGCTTGATATGCGGATGGATCAATCTCAGGCATTGTCAGCCGAAGCAATCGTTAACACATATGACGAAGCTGAACTGGCAAAGATATTGCGTGACTACGGAGAAGAACCGCGAGCACGTAAGATCGCCAGCTTGATCGTTGCCAATCGTCCGTTTACGACAACCCATGAGCTGGCTGCGATAGCTTCGCAGGCTTGGCCGGGCTACAGCAAAACACATCCTGCAACACGAATGTTTCAGGCACTGCGGATTGCGGTTAACAACGAGCTGGGGTTGCTGAAGCAAGCGCTGCCGATATGGATTAACCTTCTGGCTCCGGGTGGGCGAATAGTGGTCATCAGCTTCCATAGTCTGGAAGATCGTATCGTGAAAGATTTCTTTCGCGAGCACACTGGTGATCGCTACGACGCTCCCTTGCGGCTTCTCACAAAAAAAGTGGTGAGCGCGAGCAGCGAAGAGCTAGTTTTTAATCCGCGTGCAAGGAGTGCAAAACTTCGTGCCGCCGCAAAATAAAAACTTGTGTACCAACAGCTGTTGGGCACACAAAACAGAAAGGAGCAGGCAATGCCTATCCAGGTTAAAAACCTCTCCAGAGCATACAAAGTTCGGGTACGGGTAACGTAGTCGAGTTATGCTCAAGCAGCCTCACGCTTACCTTTTGGCGGGCGTGAGGCGCCAATACAAACATAAAAACAAAAAGAGTTTCCATGACCTATTCATCCTCACTAGCAGCAAACAGGCAACGCTATGCTGCGAGCCAACAGAATATTGCACGGATGCGGAGCGACGAACGTACGCTTGGCCCTGTGAGTAACACCGTACTATTAATTGTACTGGCGTGCTTGGTCGGACTGTTGTACCTTACGCAAGTGACAAAAACAAACGCGCTTAGCTACACAATTAGCGATCTACAGTCCCAACAAACGTCGTTACAAGTTGAACATGACGACCTCGAAGTCAGTGCAGCACGCTTGCAGTCAGTTGAACGTGTTAAAAATAGCGATGTTGCTAAGGCGCTTGTTGCTGTATCGCCGTCGTCAACAATACAAAACTAGGCTTTGTAGGCCTAAAGGAACGCTATGCAAAAACAGCCAGCAGCTTTTGCCCCAGATTCTTTGATTCGTGT
>CAZHPF010000040.1:0-7838 GCA_964534095.1 uncultured Candidatus Saccharibacteria bacterium | reverse complement strand
ACATGCTCGAAGAAGCCAAAAAGCGCGACCATCGTAAGCTTGGTAGAGAGTTGGATCTGTTTATATTTTCAGATCTGGTGGGCAGCGGCTTACCGCTTTATACCCCGCGCGGTACAACTATCCGGAACGGACTGATTGCTTACTCAGAAGAAATCCGTGAAAAATTAGGCTTTGAGCGAGTCTGGTCGCCCCACATTACCAAGAAAGAGCTGTATGAGACCTCAGGCCACTGGGATAAGTTTGGTGAAGAACTTTTTATCGTTAAAAGCCAAGAAACTTCTGATGAACTGGTCATGAAACCGATGAATTGTCCGCATCATTCCCAGATTTATGCTGCTAAGGCGCGAAGTTACCGAGATTTGCCGGTTAAACTGATGGAAACGACTACTAATTATCGTGATGAAAAAACAGGTGAACTCCATGGCTTGTCGCGGGTACGCTCGCTGACTCAAGATGATAGCCACACGTATTGCCGTCCTGATCAGGTTGAAGAGATATTCGGACAGCTGATTGTTAAGATCCAAGAGTTCTACGAATCACTTAATATGAAGCTTAGCCTCCGACTTTCATTCCGGGATGATAGTGATGCGTATCTTGGCGAGAAAAAGCTGTGGGAGTTTGGCCAAGCTAAACTTAAAGAGATAGCTGAAGCTAACCAATTAGATTACTACGCCGAAACAGGCGAAGCGGCCTTTTATGGACCGAAACTGGACTTTATGGCCGAAGATGCTATTGGTAGAAAATGGCAAGTGGCTACTATTCAGTTTGATTTTGTACAGCCAGAGCGCTTCAACTTAGAATATACCGATGAAAAAGGAGAGAAACAGCGACCAATCATGGTGCACTGCGCGGTGATGGGAAGCTTTGATCGCTTCTTCTCAGTTTATATTGAACATACTGCCGGTCGGTTCCCAATTTGGTTGGCTCCAGAACAATTGAGGGTAATCCAGGTCAAAGACTCATCGGAACTGGATGATTTTGTTGATGAAATTGCAACACTAGCTCTTGAGCAAAAAGTACGTATTCAAGTAGATCGTTCCAATGAGTCGGTGAGCAAAAAGATTCGCAATGCAGAGGTTATGAAAGTGCCATATACGGTAGTAGTAGGTGAGAAAGAGCTGGAAACCAAAGAATTAACGCCACGCATCCGCTCAGATATTTCGGTAGAAGGCCGTTCCGATAAGTCATATCCTCACGAAGACTTTATAAAAAGCATTGCCCACGAAGCCAAGGCAAGGGTCCAAAAATCTTCGTTGTGAGGTATTGTTTGCCATGGATGATGTAACGGTAGAAGATGGATTTAGGCAACGAGTCTACGCAGTAGTAGAACAGATACCGCACGGAAAGGTTATGACTTATGGCCAGATTGCCGCAATGTGTGGGAGCCCGCGGGCAGCCCGGATTGTAGGCGGTGTTGCCCACTTTGGCGATCCTGAACTACCTTGGCAGCGTGTAGTCAAGGCTGATGGGTCGCTTGCGGAAGGTTATCCGGGCGGCACTCCTGGACATCATGCTGCGCTTGAGGCCGAAGACATAGAGTTTCAGGATGGCAAAGTCGCTATGAGTAAACACCTGTGGAGGCCGTAAATGAGCAAACAGCTCCCGTTGGTAGTGATTGTAGGGTCTACGGCTTCTGGGAAAACAGCGCTTGGGATCGAGTTAGCCCAACAGTTTAACGGTGAAATCATCTGTGCGGATTCACGGACAGTATATAAGTATATGGATATTGGTACAGCCAAACCAACTGTAGAGGAACGGCGTGCGGTGGTGCATCATATGCTTGACCTAGTGGAGCCAGATAAGTCGTTTACGGTTGTTGACTTTAAGTTGCAGGCAGAGCAAGCGATGGCCGATGTATGGAACAGAGATAAGTTACCAATAGTGGTAGGCGGGAGTGGACTATACATTGACGCGGTGTTATTCGATTACAGTTTTTCTCCTGATGGCGCACAACGTGATTCGGATAATCCCCGTCATGCCCACGCAAGTAATCCTCACACCAAGCGACCGTTACGCGAAAATACGCTCATACTTGGTCTAAGCGTACCTCGCGACACGCTGAAGCAGAATATTGAGGCTAGAGTTCAAAAGATGCTTGAAAATGGGGCTATCGAAGAGACCCGATGGCTTTATGAACGCTATGCTGGTGCAAAAGCTCTACTCGCAACGAGCTACAAAGCAATCATGGCGTATACCCAAGGGTTAATTAGCTTGGAGGAAGCCAAGCAGCGGTTCATCAGTAACGATTATCAATTAGCTCGTCGGCAACAGACCTGGCTTAAGCCAAATAAAAGTATTCAGTGGGTCAGTGATAGTGGTAATGCCGTAGAGCTTGTTACAACGTTTTTGAACAAAAAACAGTAGTATTGAACAGCCTGTCTGTTACAATAGATGTATGGTTGAGCAATTATTTGGGTCGAAAACAAGGGTAAAGCTCCTGCAGCTTTTTTATGGTAACCCTAACCGTTCATTCTATGTTCGGGAAATAACCCGCAAAATAGATGAACAAATTAACTCAGTCAGGCGGGAGCTTGCGAATCTTTTAAGTATTGGCATCATTACTTCGGATAACAGTAATAATAAACTCTACTACGAGGTCAATCAAAAATACGAATTTTATGAGCCACTACGGGCAATTTTTGGAGGAAAATCTACTAAATACAAGCCTGGAGCGACACATATGCCGGACACTACCAGAGCAGCTGCATCCGAGCAAGATTTTAAGCCCCTCACTAACGTTGACCTCGTGCTATTTACTGGTAAGTTGACTCGGGATGAACGTAGTGGCATTGATGTATTATTAGTAGGTGGCATGACTGGAGCGCAAGCCGCAAAGTATATCACCGGTCTCGAAGAACAAGAGTCTAAAGAGCTTCGCTATGTTGTCTTGACGAGAGATGAGTTTATATATAGACAAAAGATTAAAGATAGGTTTTTATCGCTAGTGCTTGAGTCTAAAAGTCAGATAACGCTGGATAAGCAGTACTTGGTTGCCCCAAGGCCAGCTAAATCAAAAGCAACAAAAGAAAAGGAGTAAGAACCGATGGAATTACAGTTCTATGGTGCGAATTGTGTACGGATAGTTACAAAAAAAGCGACGATTGTTATAGACGATAATCTTTCGGGGCTAGGATTGAAACCTGTAGTCAAACCTGGCGACATGCTGCTTTCTACAGTAAAAGCCAATACTACTGCGACTGAGGCCAAGCTTGTGGTTGATGAGCCTGGTGAGTACGAGGCGCTCAATGTAGCCCTACAAGGGGTGGCGGCTCGTGCTCATATGGACGAAGAAGGGACGCTAAATGCGACTATGTTTAGAATAGATACAGAAGATATACGGATTGCCATCGTCGGACACATCTATCCTGATCTCACCGAAGAACAACTTGAAGCACTCGGTACAGTGGATGTACTAATTGTACCGGTAGGAGGTGGTGGCTATACGCTTGATTCCGTTGGGGCACTTAAGGTTATTAAGGCCATTGAGCCAAAAATCGTTATTCCTACTCATTATGCAGACAAGGCCGTAAATTACGAAGTGCCCCAACAGTCGCTAGATGAAGCGCTAAAGGGGCTAGCGATGGAACCAGTAGAGACTACCGCAAAACTTAAGCTCAAATCAACCGACTTACCAGAGATGACGCAGCTTATTGTGCTTGAGCGTCAATAAGCGACCAGGTAAGTTTAAGCCCTAAGGGCGTAAAAACTCGAACTACTTAACTTCTGCTGAACCAGCGGTAGCCAAAATGCCTTTTTTCTTGAGAGTACGAATGGCTTGAGTGCTCAGTTTCATGGTGACTTTTTTGCCGTCAAGCATAAACGTTTTCTTTTGAAGATTGGGCTTCCAAACTTTCTTGGTATGACGCATCGAAAAGCTGATGTTGCTTCCGTATTGCTTACCTTTGCCGGTGATTTCACATTTCTGCATCTTATATCCTTATATCTTTCGCAATGTTCAAAGAGCAATTATAGGGTATTTGCTGCCAAGGGTCAAGGATGTAACCTCGTTCTTCATCATGAAAGACCAGATTATAGGGTATACTATTATTCGATGTATAGTTTTGGCGACCCGATTTCAATCTTACTTATCCTTGGGGTAATTTTTGTATCAACAGCGTTTCATGAACTTATGCATGCGTATGTTGCACTGAAGCTCGGCGACGATTTGGCTCATTCCAAGGGGAGAATATCCCTCAACCCTCTGCGTCATATCGATCCTTTTCTTACAGTCTTTCTTCCTCTCATGTTAATGTTGCTTGGTTCTCAACCGATTTTGGCGGCCAAGCCAGTGCCAATAAATATAAATCGTCTCAAAGGTCGTGAAAACGGACTAGCGTTAGTTGGTGTTATTGGGCCGCTGACAAACTTAGCAATCGCCTGCATTGCATCACTTGTGGTTAGAAACGTGGTACTAACAGGAATTTTTGCAGATATAGTGGCCTACTTTTTCTTCATAAACCTAGGGTTATTTATTTTTAATATGATTCCACTGCCGCCGCTAGATGGTTCACGCGTGCTCTATGCAGTAGCGCCGGAACCAGTACGTCGGATTATGGAACAGATTGAATCTTATGGTGTTATTGTAATTATATTATTTGTGTCACTGTTTTATGGAGCAATTGGACCGTTGCTTTTCAAATGGCAACAAGAGTTAACAAGACTACTGCTGGGTTGATACTCCGCACTTTAGTTTGCCAGGGGTAATTGCTATACTACGACTAAGCTGAGTGGTCGGCTAAATGATAATCTGAATACTTATCATTCGGGATGCCAATATTCGTGTTCTGCCGTGGTGGAATCGTGCGGTAACCCACCTGGACTTGTTACCAGGTTGTCATGCTGGCTGCTCGGCTCTTAAGTAGTTTGACGGGGTGTAGCGCAGTTGGTAGCGCGTACGGCTGGGGGCCGTGAGGTCGCAGGTTCAAGTCCTGTCACCCCGACCAATTAAAATCGTTTTAGAGTATTAGCATGGAGTCGCCGTAGGAGAGGAGTTTATAGTTTTCCCTGATGGCTTCTTCGTAGGCGTGCTTAAGATTTGGCCATGTCGCAAAGGCGGCAGCCATCATGAGGACGGTAGACTTAGGTGCATGGAAATTGGTAAGTAAAGCATCTACTAATTTGAATCGATAACTTGGATAGATAAATATGTCGGCCTCTCCGCTAATTATTTTTGTGTTCGATTTTGAGTCGAAATCTACTATTTTTTTAGCAGCGAACTCTAAAGTGCGCGAAACCGTTGTGCCTAAGGCTACGATTTTATGTCTGTTAGTGTGTGCATTTTGAATGATTTTAATAGTTTCAGCCGGAATCTCAAAATACTCGCTGTGCATGTCGTGTGCTTCAATATCGTCGCTTCGAATAGGGAGGAAAGTACCCAGCCCCACGTGTAGTGTCAGGTAGGCAAGTATGATGCCCTTGGCTTTGAGCCTATCTGCAAGCTCATCGGTAAAATTCAGTGATGCGGTGGGCGCAGCGACTGAGCCTGGTTCGCGTGCGAAGACAGTTTGATAACGCTCAATGTCTTTTTGGGTTGCATCACGATGGAGGTATGGCGGCAGAGGTACAGTACCGGCTTTTTCAGCGAGATCCAGCAAATTTACCTTTGCAGATATAACCGCAATGCCACTATCGAGTACATCAAGCACGGTGACAGGAGTTTTGTTAATAATCAGTACCTCGTTTTTGTGAATCTTACCTCTGTAAAGTGCCTTTCGCGTTGTAAAATTGGTGTTGTGATGATCCTCTAAGAGGAGCAATTCACGCGGCTTGCCGACCCGGTTGGTTGCAAGCAGACGAGCCTTGATAACTTTAGTATCATTCATAACCAGTACATCGCCCGCTTCAAGAAAGTCGGGAAGGTTGGTGTAATTCTTGTGCTGGATCGTGCCATCATGTTTGTCTAAAACCAGCAGCCTGGTACTCCCGCGTACCTCTGGTGGGTTAATGGCAATGTGGTTCTCGGGGAGGCTATAGTCAAAATCTGAAACACGCATGTAGCAAGTATTGTATCAAGATATGGGGTACAATGTACCAGATGAAAAGCCTCAAACTAGATCATGAATTAGCCAAGCTTGTACTGGCCGGTCAAAAGACGGCCACTTGGCGGATATACGACGACAAAGACATATCCGTAGATGATAAGGTTGAACTTCTTGATAAAGTTGACCCAGATGACCCCAAAACGTGGATGTACATTGGGGTCGCAACAGTTGACCATGTATCTGAAAAACGATTGGGGGATATATCACACGAAGATTTTGCTGGGCATGAGCACTATCAGTCAACCAGTCAACTTATTGATACATACCGGGGTTATTACGGAGACAGCGTTGACGAGAAAACCCCTGTTAAGATGATTCACTTTACATTCGCAAAACAGGTTGCCGGAGGTGTCACTGAACCAAAGGTAATGGCATTGCCTGCGAGCATAAAGATGTTTGCTGATGGCGGGTCTAGAGGCAACCCTGGACCCTCTGCTTCCGGGTACGTGCTTATGAGCCTTGATGATCAAGTATTGGCAGAGAAGGGCATCTACCTTGGCGTAACAACCAATAACCAAGCAGAGTACAAAGCGGTAAAATTTGGTCTTGGGCAGGCACTTGACGGTGGCGTGAAGAAAATCGCGGTGTATTTGGATAGTCTACTTGTGGTCAATCAAATGAAGGGGTCTTTTAAGGTGCGAAACCAAGACCTCCTGCCTATTTACAGAGATATCAAAAACTTATCTGCAAAGTTTGAGAGCATCTCATTTACACATGTACCCAGAGAGCTAAATAAGCTTGCTGACGCCGAAGTAAACAAATGCCTTGATATAGAAGCGGGTATACTCTAAATCTAGTATAATAGGACATGTCAGGTTATTGACTAGTCGCCCCGCCGTTTGACGGGGAGGAAAGTCCGGACGGCATAGGGCAGGACAGTTGCTAACAGCAACCGGGAGTAATCCTAGGGAAAGTGCCACAGAAACGAAACTACCCTGCTTTGGCGGGGAAAAGGTGAAACGAGGGGGGTAAAAGCCCACAATCTTATACGGTGACGTATAAGATAGGTAAACCCTGTTTGTCGCAAGGAGATATGGCTGGAATAGGTAGCCCGCCCCAGTCGTATTGCAAAATCCGCTTGACCTCGGTGGCAATATCGAGGCTAGATAGATGACTAGAATATAACAGAATCCGGCTTATAGATAACCTGATATTAAAAACCACCTGTAGATAGGTGGTTTTTAAGTTGGATAGTTTACTCTATGAAACGAACGCGAGCCTATCTCGCTGTTTTTACGACTACTTCAAAAGCTTTTGGCTCGTTAACTGCCAGCTCAGCTAATATTTTGCGGTCAAGCCCTACATTAGCCTTTTTAAGGCCAGCGATAAGACGTGAATAGGTTGTGCCATGTATGCGCGCACCAGCATTGATACGAGCGTTCCAGAGCTGGCGAAAAGTTCGCTTGCGGTCTTTTCGATCCCTGGTAGCGTTCTCTAATGCCTTGGTGATAGCTTGTTTACCGCGCTTGATAGATGACCGGTTTGACTTGGTCATCCCTTTGGTTGCTTTACGAATTTTTTGGTGCTTGGCGTGACTTGTAACGCCTCGTTTGACTCGCATTGGACTAGGCTCCTAATCTTAGTTTAATATTTTTGGCGTTTTTGCCAGGTACCTGCTGCATTCCATCCATGGTTCGCTTGCGTGATGCACTCTTGTGTTCCATGAAGTGGTTACGCCCTGAGTGTCGAACTAAAACCTTACCGTTTTTCGTTAATTTTACCCGGTCTTTGGTACCGCTATGGGTTTTAAGTTTTGGCATCAGAGTTCTCCTTTGATTCTTTTTTGGCTCCACTGCT
>CAZHPF010000039.1:0-7887 GCA_964534095.1 uncultured Candidatus Saccharibacteria bacterium | reverse complement strand
ATCCATGAGGGCAAAAAAAGTAATATTCCTAGCAAAATACCTGCCGCCAGCCCGCCAAAAAACCATCCAAACCCAAGTTCTGGCTTGATACTTGCCGGCAGTACTCCGATCAGCGGGCCAACGAGACACAACACCAGACCCTTTCTCATGACGATTGGGTGTTTACGGAACAAAAACAACATCTCTTCATCAGGAAACTGGTCGTCGAAATACTTCTGTGCCATACCGCTAGTGTACAACATCAAACCTATGGGTGAACAGGTTGTAATTGACAGTCCAAGGTTGGTTTGTATGAGATGCTATACTTAATAGTCTCGCCCCTGTAGCTCAACGGATAGAGTAGATCCGTCCTAAGGATATGATAGAGGTTCGATTCCTCTCGGGGGTACCAGCTATTGACTTTTTTAGTGTTTTGGTGTATTGTTACCTTATGGCCGAACACGGTTCAGTACCTCAAACTCCAGATCAAACTCCGCTCGTATCCCGCAGACGCTTCTTGGGCGGCGCATTAGGTCTAGCAACAGCTACAGTCATTGGAAGCAGCGTAGTTCTTAGCGAAATTGCTGCTGCAGCCGAAGGGAGTACTCAATCTCTCCTTGCTGATCAAACTTTTCCTTCTGATACTACTCTGCCCCCCCCCATGGCTCCAGAGGCTTCGCCTGCTTCTGAACAATCTGAAACCACAGAAAATGACATCAAGGATGACCAGGCCGAGGTCATGGATGAAGATAGAGGAACAGCTCGTGATAGCTCCTACATGGACACTGCCATCAAGACAGGTATAAACTACGCCATCAACACCGGCATTTCTAGAGTAAGTAGGTTCTTTGGCGTAAAGACCGGGAGGGCTAAATCAGCGGGAACAGAACTTGAAAAGGCGCTTGTGAGAGAAAGGCTGGCGGATTCGAGTCGTCTAGGTGTTTATGCTGAGCTAGGTGATGTAGCCGTAGGAAGTCCCGTAGTAGAAGAAGTTATATTCAGGGCACTTCCCTCGTTAATCATCAAAGATGCAGGAAATGCCTGGACTGCCGGAACAATATCATCTGGTTTATTTGCTGCTGCACATGCATATGATAGAAAAACTGGGAATACAAGTCTTCCTGTTCAACAGTTTAATTTAGGGATGCTGACCTGGTGGCTACAGCGAAACAGAGGTTTTAAGCATGCAGTCTTATCTCACGCTTTAAATAATACTCCTTCCGCTGTTAGCATAGCCGCCAAGTACGAAATGGATCAACGCTAGTAGATGCGATGGTTCCACTCCCTAACGGATAGGATTTGTAAGGCCTAGACCCACCTTCTGCTTCCACTTCAATATCTCTCTACTGTGAAGATTCCAATTCGAAAGTACTAGAGGCTATAACTTAGATCTTTTGCTTTACTATTGATGGCGAAGAGCTTCGACCGGGTCTAGCTTGGCTGCTCGGCGAGCAGGGTATAAGCCGGCTAGTGTTCCAATAAAAGTGGTGCTCAGAATAACCATTAAAACAACCCAGACGGGCAAACTGATGACGTTGCGGCCAATAAGGCCGCTGGCCGCTAATTGTGTGTTAACAATTATATTTACTCCCAGTATCAGCCCGTAACCCAGAACAACCCCAAAAACTCCTCCCAAAAACCCTAGGAGCGCTGCTTCGATTGTAAACAGTCGGCTCACTGTCACACGTTTGGCGCCGATTGCCCGCATTACCCCAATTTCTCTAGTGCGCTCTAAAATTGCGGTAACCATAGTATTAACGACTCCAATGGCGGCTACAACCAACGCAATGCCGCCCATGCTTCCTAATATTAATCCGACGACATCAAACACTTCCAGTTCGGCCTGAAGATAGCTTTCAACACTGGCTGCACCGACACCAAAACCTCTAATGCTGTCAGCAAGTGTCGCTACATCAGTCGGGTTATCTGCAGCAACTACTAGAGTTGAGTAACCATTAGCTGTTATTTGATCCTCTGTTACCAGTGTAAATTTCGGTACGGGCGCCTCCCCCGGTCTGCCTCGGGATTCCCATGCTGCAAAGGCCTGTCTATAAGCTGTTTGGCTGGCCTCACTTATCTCATAGTAGCGATTTTGCAGCAGCTGCTTACCCCAATTCAGCGGCAAGAAAACCCCAATGTTTTCGTTAGCAACCACGCCGACTATGGTGGCCTCTAAGGTAGTCGGCTTCAGTTGATCCGTAAGGTCTTTGCTATTACAGGTACGATTTTGGCATTGCTTAAATTGCTTGACTGGATCAGGCAAGACTGCTCCTTGGCCGGTATAAAATACACTAGTATCTAAGTTAGCTACTTTGCCAACTATATCTTGGTACCGCCCTTGGTAGCCCCATTTATCTGCCAAGTACTGATTTACCAAGATTTTTCCACTTTTATCGTCTTGGCTTAATTGACGACCCGCTAGCATGGTTGGCGTAATGGCGCCGTCTACCTGGTAACTTTGGGCACTATTAACGATCTGTTTCTGGCCATCAACCGTGATGGACTCAAAACTATTAATATCGGCAGTAGGGGTAACGATGGCTACGTGTTCAAGTGCACTAATTTTTTCTATTAATTCATCTGCTAGTTTTGGACAGTCGTTGCAGTTACTTCCGCGCTGAGCTGCTTCGTAACTTAAATCATCTTGCTGGTTTACCCAAACCTGCTCGAGCTTACCGTTTGATTTAAATTGGTCGTAGTAGAATATTTTTGCCCCTGCTACCAAAGAAAGCATGACAGTAATACTAGCTGCTCCGATAACAATAGCGCTTACGGCTAAGAAATTACGCAATTTTTGGCGACGTAAGTTCTGCAGAGCCAGCAGGATATAGTCCGTAGCGCGCATGCTCATAAGTGTTCTCCTGCAATTTCGGCCAAAACACCGTCGTTCATTTGTACTACCCGTTTGGCTAGGTGTGCCATATTAGCGTTATGAGTAACTACCAGCACTGTGGTACCGGCAGCGTTAATGCCCTGCAAAATCTGATATATCTGCATACTATGAGTAGAATCCAAGTTGCCAGTTGGCTCATCGGCAATCAGGATTCTCGGGTTCGTGACTAAAGCTCGGGCAATAGCCGTAAGCTGCTGCTGGCCACCAGAAAGTTCAGTTGGCTTATGGCCTAGGCGATGTCCCAAGCCAACTTGTTCCAAGCAAAGCTTAGCCCGCTCTTTACGTTCCTCGGGGCGTATTCCTGAAAAAACTAACGGCAACATGACGTTTTCTAACACAGTATTGGCTTCTTGTAGGTTAAAGGACTGGAAAACAAACCCAATATATTGGTTGCGATAGGCTGAAAGCATATTATCATTTAGGTCAGATAGGTTGTTTCCCCCCACTGAAACCGTACCCTTACTAGGTGTATCGATACCGCCAATAATATTAACCAGCGTGGATTTACCTGATCCGCTTGGCCCCGTAATCGCTAGGTATTCACCTTGGTCTACCGCTAGCGAAACATTATTGAGGGCATGTATGACTTCATTACCCAGCTGGTAGGTACGCGTAACCCCTGTTAATTGAATGAGCGGTTTCTTTTTTTCCATTATACTTATGCTTCCCTCTTAGGGTTAGTATACAAATACTCCCGGCCGAGAACAAACGTCATGCTCATACTTCATATCCCAGATTATGGATTGTTTCGTCTCTATGCTTCGCCCGAAGAACTATCCAGATAGCGGTCACTATCAACACCAACATAATTACACTGCCTGCTAAGAAACGGATAATAGTCGTTACGGTCTCTCGCCCCCCTGGAACCTTTTCTATAATCCCGCTCGGGCGCGAGAACGTACCCTTTACATCTTGTAGGTTAGCAAAAAAGGCTTGGGCGTTTTGCTGCTGCCGGGCTATTGCAGCCGCTATCGCCAACGAAGCCTGACCAAGCCCAAAATTAGTTACCGCTCCAGTCGGCTCAATGGGATCGTCAGGGTCAAGCGGCTCAACAGGCACAGGCGTAAGCGGAAATTGCCAGTTTATGTTATTGCCTAAGTCAGTACTATCATAGGCAAGCATGGCTGAAGCATTAATATTGTTACTGTCCTGAACGGACAGATAGCGGAGATTACGGGTGCCAGTGGCATTGATGAACCATTGGGATCCGGGGGTTGAAGAGACCAGATTGAGAAGATTGGTGCTGGTGCCCTGGAGAGTCAGGAGACCGTTGACGATAGTGGTAGAGCCAGAGCCAAAGGTTAGAGTAGTGGGCGTAGTGAAGCCTGAAGGGATAGTCTTGGTTAGATTGTGGAGGGTGATGTCGCCAGTAATCTTTTGGTCTCCCCCGTCAAAAACTACTGTTCCGTTATTGGCATTAAAAGTTGAACCAGGATTAATAGTAATGTTTCCAGCGATCGTCATTGTATCCAACGGCGCTTTAAACACTGCGTTATTCTCAAGGTTAAAGCTATCGTTTATATCAACCACATTAAAATCAGACAAGTCAAGAGATTGGTTGTCAATAATCACATGATTCGTTGCAAGTCCATCAAACCCGTTCAGGATAGCAGTGCTATCAAAACGTAGGGTACCTGCGGGAAAAGTAATTAGGCCACTTCCCGACAACGTACCTTGCAACCGCATCCCAGCACTTCCTACATTGGGGTTATGGCCTAATGGTAAGCTACAATCATCACTCACCGTCTTGTTGCCGGCAGTATGTTCAAACTCTACTTTGTGAAATAGCACGTTATTGCAGCTTATTACAGATGTAGACGTTCCACCAAATATAACGGTACCGTTATTGTGGTTAAAGTTGCCACCGACAATGGCGAATGTGCTACTTACTGACATGTCGGAGGGGGCAGTAAAAGTACCGGCAGTTTGTGAAAACCTACCAAAATCTACTGGCGTATAAGTACTGAGATTAGTATCGGTTGCCACACTCAATAGATCATTTACGACCAGACCGTCAAAACCGGAAAGTGAAGCTCCCGCATTTAGAATTATGTAGCTTGCATTCAGAGTGCCGGTGCCGGTGAGAGTACCGTTCAATGTAAATCGATTGTCGCCTATAGTAGGATTGTCGCCAAGAGGCAAATTACAATCACTATTAATTGTTTTTATGGTAGCACCCGTAGTAGTGGCTATTTCAACCAAATTGAATATAGTGTTGTTGCAAGAAATCGTACCGGTAGTTCCATCAAAGATTAGCGTGCCGTTGTTGTGGTTGAAAGTTCCGCCGGAAATGGTAAAGTTGCTGGCAAACGAAGCTTCACCTGTAGGAGCTGTAAGCGAGCCAGACGAGAGAGTAAAAGCACCGTTAAAATCGACTGAATTATAGCTACTAAGATCTATGTCAGCACCAGCAATAGTAATACCTCCTGTTCCAAGTATTCCATCAAAACCGGTTATGGCAGCTCCGGCACTGAAGCTGCTGGAACTAGTATGATTGAACTCTAAGGTGCCCGATCCGGTAAGAGTTCCACTGAGAGCCAGTCTGCCAACGGTCGGGTCGATACCAAGTGGCATTATGCAGTTACTTGAGACGGTTTTAGTGGCCGTATTTTCAAATCGTACTAAGTTAAACGACGCGTTATTGCAAGATAGAGTGCCGGTGCCGCCGTCGATAACTACTGTGCCATTGTTATGGTTGAAAGTTGAGCCAGAGTTGAGAGTAAACCCGCTTGCAAAACTGGCCTCCCCAGTAGGTGCCGTAAGATTCGAACCGCTATTAAGAATGAATGTGGAGTTGATATCCACAAGACTATAACTGCCAAGATTCAAAGTTGCTCCATTAACTGTTAGGGCACTTGTTACTAAACCCGTGAATCCAGACAAACTACCGCTGCTACTAATAATTGACGCCGCGGCAAACGTTAACGTTCCACTACCTGTAAGGCTACCACTGAGGGTTATAGTGCCAGAGACAGTTGGATTGGTGCCAAGTGGTAAGCTACATGAAGAGTTTACGGTCTTCGCGCCGGTATTTTGAAGCTGGGCTAAGTTAAATGTAGCCCCGTTACAGATAATTGAACTACCGCCACCGTTAAAAATTACCGTACCGTTATTATGGTTAAACGTTCCGCCGGTAATACTAAAGGTACTGGAAACAGTAAGAGTTGCACTTGGAGCATTAAAAGTGCCCGCCCCGAGAGAAAAAGTGTTTGTTTGTAAAGCATGAGCACCTGCTGTGAATGTTGACGCACCCCCGAGTACAAATGCGCTGCTAAGTGTTAATGATCTTCCCAATGAAATAGTTCCAGTGTAGCCACTAGCCATAGTAAGACTGGTAACCGTGCCTCCAAAACCAACATCAACAACTGAGTTTTTGACGGAAGTGCCATTGAAAGTTAGGGTATCTCCCGCTACTGGACAAATATTGGTTGACCAGTTATCGCAATCAGACCAGTTATTGCTGACACCTCCTCCGTCCCATGTGTAACTAGCAGCCAGCACTCTCTCGCTAGATTTATTGAGTAAAGTGACCACCCCTAGGAGTAGAGCAAGCACAGGAATCATTGTCACTACCAAAAGCCGCACTTTATAACGCCTCATGACAGAAACATCGATAGAATAGTACGTTCGGTTTTGTTTATTTTTCCACATAACGATCACTACTGCTCATGTAGAGCTTAACAGTAGTATTTTAACCCGCTTGTGCCTATACGGCAAGCGTCATCACCACTAGACTTATACTTTTGTTATTTGCGAGCTTTGGCCTGGGTGTAGACCTCGTAGACAGTTTCGTAGTCAAACAGCTCTGAGTCGCTGAACCAGTGGTCGATTTCCTGGTCGGCTTCTTTTTTGTCGCCAGACGCGTGAATAATGTTGGGAACGCCCACACCCTTTTCGTTAGCGTAGCCAAAGCTAATATGTGCATAGTCACCCCGAATAGTTCCCGGCTGAGCTTCTTTTGGTTCAGTAGTACCAACTATTTTTCGCACCAGGGCAACAGCCTCCACGCCTTCCAGTACAAAGGCTATAACCGGTCCTTCTTCCATCAACGAAAGCGTTACGTCCAGTGCTTTTTGGCCGCGCCGGGAAGCCATTTTACTAATGCCTTCATAGTGCTCAAAGTAATGGTCGCGCCCTGGACGAATCATTTTACAACCAACAATCTTTAGGCCTACTCTCTCAAACCGACCGACAATTTCGCCAATTACGCCACGCTTTACCGCGTCAGGTTTGAGTATAATAAGTGTTCGTTCCATGTATGGTTCCTTGCTTAATAGTTGAGATAAGTGTAACAGATATGAAATATAGCTGCAATGTCGTACAATATATACATGCTTTTCGCTAAGGCTAAAACAGATTTTCTAGAATATCTCGAAATCGAACAAAATCGCTCCCAAAAAACCATTGCTAACTATGATCATTATTTAACACGCCTAATCGACTTTGCTGGCGATATTGATATCAAAGACATTGACGCGGAAATGGTGCGAAAATGGCGTCTATGGCTCAATAGACTTGGCACCAGTACGAGTGACGAACTGCAAAAAACTACCCAGAACTACCACTTAATTGCCTTGCGTAGCTTTTTAAAATATTGCTCCAAGCGAGATATCAAAGCTTTGCCTCCCGAAAAAATTGAACTTGCTAAAACGGTACGTAAACAAGTAACATTTCTAAACCCAGAGGAGTTAGCGCGTGTATTTAGCCAGCCTGACACGCAAACAATAACTGGTTTACGCGACCGTGCGATACTAGAGCTGCTTTTTAGTTCCGGATTGCGTGTATCTGAATTAGTGGGGCTGGATCGTGACCACATCAACCTAAAGCGCCGCGAGTTCATGGTGCGAGGAAAAGGACAAAAAGACCGCCCTATTTTTATTAGTAGCGAGTCTGCGGAATGGATACAACACTACCTAGACAAACGAACCGACACAGCTAAACCTCTCTTTATACGCTATAGCGGCACAAAACAGGTTGATTTGACCGGTAATTTTCACCGCTTAACTGCTCGTTCC
>CAZHPF010000038.1:0-8440 GCA_964534095.1 uncultured Candidatus Saccharibacteria bacterium | reverse complement strand
AGTACCGCCGCAACAATGATAAATGCAAATATACCCAAGACAACCATAAGCACCGGCTCGATGATGGTACTGACCGCCTTGATCTGATCATCTACTTCTTTTTCGTAGTAGTCAGCCGTTTTGTCCAGCATCTGCTCGATAGCCCCGGACTGTTCTCCAATGCTGAGCATATCAGGTACAAGTTCAAGGAAATTAGAGTCGCCCTTGATGGATTCCGACAATGTTTTGCCACCTTTTACTTTTTCGATAGCCTGTTTTAGCGAAGCCTCAATATGTACATTGTTAATGGAGTTAGCGGTAATTTCTAGCATTTGTATAAGAGGTACCCCGCTTGCTACCAGTGTCGTTCCAGTACGGGCAAACCGTGCCATATATACTTTCATAAACAGCGGTCCGATAGGCGGCACTTTCATCTTCAGTAGATCAAATACTTTTCTTCCACCGGTAGTCCTAATCCATCGAGAGCCAAGAAATACCAAGAAAGCAGCGACAATAGCTACTACCCACCATCGCTGCGTGATAAACCGGGAAATAGACAGAAGCACACGCGTGAGAATCGGCAACCGTATATCGCCTAGCCCGCTATAAAGCACTTCAACTTGAGGCAGTACTTTAACCAGCATAAACCCGACTACTGCGCCCATAACAAGTAGTACAATCGCCGGGTAGACCATAGCACCACGTACTTTACCCAAGATTTCAGCGTCTTTTTCTTGCTGGGTAGCAAGACGTTCAAGCGCCTTATCCAGCGTACCGGACGCTTCCCCTGCCTCAATAAGACTAATGTATACTCTATCGAAGACCCGCGGATGCTTGGCTAGTGCTTGCGAAAGCGCACTTCCTCCCTCAATACTAGCCATGACCTCTGTGACCACTATTTTTAATTGCTTGCTTCTTGTTTGGTTAGTAACGGTTCGTAGGCTTTGTAGTAAAGGAAGACCAGCATTTATAAGAGTTGCTAGTTGCCGTGAAAACAATATTTTATCTTTAGCCTTAACTTTCCCTTTAAACCTACCAAACCCACTCGCAGAGTCTTTAGGTGAAATATCAATTAACACAAGGTGTTGGTCATGGAGTAGCTTAGCAGCCGCCTGTTCATTCTCGGCTTGAAGCTCGGCTTTTATTCGTTGGCCAGTAGCAGTATCACGAGCAGTATACTTATAGGTAAGCATAGTCCGTGTCCTTTTGTCTCTCAACTGTGTACGTCAATATTGTCATAGTACTATCTAGCCTCGCATAAGCCTATCGAGTTCATCCAAGTCAATCGCATAATTACGAGCCTCGTCATACGTAATAGTTCCCTCATGAATAAGGTTAACCAGTGTTTTATCCATGGACTGCATACCAAATTCAGCACCTGTTTGGATAACGGCTTCCAGTTGGTGGCTTTTACCCTCTCGTATAATATTGCGTACCGCTGGGGTTGCGACGAGGATTTCGGCAGCGGCAATACGACCCCCACCAATCGTAGGTATGAGCCGCTGTGAACAGATTGCCATCAAAATATTAGCCAATTGGGCTCGAATTTGTGGTTGCTGGTGTGGAGGAAACACATCTACCATACGATCAATAGACTGAGACGCTGAGTTGGTGTGAAGCGTTGCAAACACCAAGTGACCTGTTTCGGCAATTGTAATAGCCGCCGCAATCGTTTCAAGGTCGCGCATCTCCCCAATCAAGACTACATCCGGATCCTGGCGCAAGCTTGAACGTAACGCTGCGCTAAAGGAGTAGGTGTCGTAGTGTACTTCTCGCTGTACTATAACTGACTTGTTGCTTTTGTGGGTAAACTCTATTGGGTCTTCAATGGTAATAATATGCGCCGCTCGTTCAGCGTTAATTTTGTGTATCAAACCGGCAAGAGTAGTTGACTTACCGGAGCCAGTTGGACCCGTCACAATCACTAGTCCACGAGGATAATTAGCAAACTTGTTGACTATTTGTGGCAGCCCGAGTTGTTCGATAGTCATCATTTCGTTAGGAATAAGACGCAGAGCCGCCGCAAGATTCCCGCGCTCGTGAAAGGCATTAACACGAAAACGTCCTAAATCACCGAAAGCAAAACTAAAGTCAAATTCCTTATCCTTAAGCAAAATTTGCTTCTGGTCATCGTCTAATATAGCAAATATGAGTGCCTCGACTGACTCTTCTGTCAGCGGTTCGGCACCAGTTGCGGCCGCAAGTGCCCCGTCCACACGAATCATAGGAGGCAGTCCTACCTGTAAATGAAGGTCGGACGCCTTGCGCTTAATGACTTCCTCTAGTAGTACTTCTATTCTTAGTCCTGGCATTGTATCGCCACCCCCATTTATATGTTACAAACTATCTTCCGCAGCTACCCGGTTCACCTCGGCAAGTGTTGTTTCGCCAGCAAGTGCTTTCAGATAACCATCGACGTGCATGTTAATCATCCCGGCTGATTCAGCAGCTCGCTGTATTTCTGAACTTGCTGATCGTTTTAAAATAAGTTGCTGGATTGCCTCGGTGACTTCAAACACTTCGTACAACCCTAAACGCCCCTTATAACCCCCAGGTGCCTCTGGACTATCAACACCTTTAAACAAAGTATAAGCGTTTTCACCTCGTAAAGGCAAGCTCTGATAGCCAAGATCTTTCGATATTTTCAAAACATCGGATTTTTTTTCTGGAAGAAACTTAGCAAGCGTCTTGTGGATCGCCTCTGTTTCTAGCTTGTCGGAGGCATATTTTTCCATCTCGCCATCTTGACGAACACGACGCACCAAGCGCTGGCCAATGACTGTATGCACAGTACTGGCAATCAGAAACGGTTCAATTCCCATATCCAGCAAGCGTGGCAAAATACCAGCAGCAGAGTTTGTGTGCAACGTTGAGAAAACGAGGTGCCCCGTTAAAGCTGCCTGAACCGCCAAGGTTGCCGTCTCTTTATCGCGGATTTCTCCAACCATAACAATGTCTGGATCCTGACGCAGGATAGAGCGCAATCCAGAAGCAAATGTTAAGCCGACCTCAGTATTTACTTGTATCTGGTTCACGCCGGGCATCTTGTATTCAACAGGGTCTTCAAGCGTGACGATATTTATTTCGTCGTTCATTATTTCTTGAATAAGTGCGTATAGTGAAGTTGATTTACCGGAACCAGTTGGGCCGGAAGTGAGGATCATACCATTGGAACGTTCCAGACCATGTCTTACGGTGCGTAACGCCCGTCCTCTATAGCCCATGTGTTCAAGCTTAAAGCTTGTGCCGCTTTTATCGAGTAGACGAATTACAATCTGCTCACCCCATACCACAGGCGATATTGCAATACGTAGATCAACTTCTTTACCGGCAACCCGCACTGTAAACTGGCCATCTTGAGGGATACGATGCTCGTCGATTTTGAGGTTACTTAAAATCTTGACTCGTGACACTAGCGGAGCTTCTGTGGCTTTTGGCAATTTCATAATCTCACGCAGGACTCCGTCGATACGGCATCGTATTTTGAGTTCTCTTTCTAAGGGTTCAATATGTATATCACTCGCTCGATTCTTGGCAGCATAATCCAAAATAGCCGATAAAGCCTTGCTGATTGGAGAGTCTTGGACAATCGTTCTAATATTCTTATCTTTGCTTTTACTCGTAGCCGCACCTAGCGCAGCTTCTGTGTCGATAGCCGGTTCTTTAAAGCTACCACCCATGCTCTCATCAAGCTTTAGCGAATACTGCTTCAGTATCTGGCGAATACCTTCTTCGCTCGCGGCATATACCTTTAAAGGCCTGCCTATTTTGTTCGACAAAAAATCTACTGCTTGGACATTATCGGCATCTAGCATTGCAACTACCAGTCGGTGTTGCATTTCCCCTAAAGGCACAGCCATATAGCGTTCGGCCACTTCTTGGGCTAGCAATTGGAGTGTTCGCGGATCAATACGCGCCGTCGATAGGTTTACATAGGGTACCTTCGTGACCTGGGCAATTGTTTTGGTCAGCTGTTCGTTTGACAAAATCTTTTCTTGTACTAGCAGCCCAAGCAATGGAGTTTTATTGTCTGCTGCCTTTTTCTTGAGTGAAGTAAGTTGATCTTCCGCTACCAGCTTATTGGCCACAAGTGACTGTTCAACTTGCCGCTGAGTGGCGGCCGAGAGTACGCTCATAGCAAATCTCCAACACAAGACAGTGGCGCAAACGCTATCATATGCATGCTCACACTCCCTGCCTAGTCATTAAACGGTTGCTTATTGTTATCCTTGCCTATCTGTATAAGCTGAGTCGGATTGATTGCGTTCGAGTTGAAGTATTTTTCGTCGGGTTGCATGAACTCGGCACTAATAGGTTCAACTGTCTCTACCTGCTCCACCAGATTACTTGTCTTAAATAACACACCAGACAGGAAAAAAGACACCACGCCAGTGACAAATACCACGATGATAATCAGCGCTACATCTTTTTGTTTCATGCTAACGCACCTCCTTGGTTTTTATCTCCAGGATCTTCTTGGGCTGGTAATAAGATTTGGCAAAGATACTAGCACGCAACGAGCTCTCTCCCTCTACGGTTAGAGTGAGTTTCGTTACTGTCATAGGGCGGATAGACTTATCAAATGTGCTCAGGATATTTTGTATCCCGTTGGGGCTACTTTTAGCGTCAATCTGAAACGGTATCTCAACAGGCCGGGAACTATCAGACGCAATCGACTGGGCAATTTCATCGTCTGACCCGGAAATAGATTCCAACGAGCCGCCGTTACTTTTTATCATTTTCTCAATACTCGAGGTGAGAGCCGGGAAATCATATTGGCTGGGCAACGCATCCAAAATAATTTTAGCGTTGTCCCCGTCTTTGTCGCCGCTGCCTTCAGGGTTACCGCCAAGGAGATTGTCAGGCGTGTTATTAAATGTTTGATAGGTAGTTGCCAATTCTGTGGCAGCTTCGTTGTTTGACTTGAGGACTTTTAGGGTATTTTCTTTCTCGGCAACCACACGTGATCCAAAGCTACGCTTGCTGAGAAGTGCTTTGGCTGACACTAGAGAGAATACTGTTACGAATGAAGCAATAGCTACATACAATACAACGTTAGCCTTTGCTTTATCTATTTTGATTCGCTTTGTTGAAATAGTTGGTTTTGGCATATATTCCTCTACTGATTCTCCTGAGGTTGAAATACTGAGTCAGGCTTATCGAGTTCTGATCGTGTTGTAGCTTTGCGTGGCACAGTTAGAGTCACGGCCGACGAATTTGAAAAAATTGCAGGATCATAGGTAAACGTTAGTTCGTAAGTAGCAGAACCATCAGCAGAGTCAGTAGCGATGGCGCTCAAGACAACGTCTTTGAAAGCGTTTACTTGAATGTCCTCTGGCGTCTTAAACGTAGTAAACTTGAGCGTGTCAACATAGGCATTTACTAAGCTAATCCCTGGCGTTTTACCCCTGACAACAATAGTAGAGGCTTCAAAGTCAACTTCCATATTAGAGATTACAACTGTAGCTGGCGTAGTCTGCCTAATATAGTTAAATAACCTGGCGGCAGCGGGTTTATTGGCGTGCAAAGAAGATAAGCTATTGAGCTGGTTTTGGATTGTTAAAATACTTGATATATCTTCTGTACCCTCCAGTTTGTTACTTTCTGAGCGTATGTCTTGGCTTAGGTCTCGTGAGTGTTTAGCCTGCAGCTGAACATTAGCAAATAGCAGTACCAACGCGAGCAGCGCTACGCCTGCTATCAAACCAGATATAAGAATCGTCAATCGTTTTGCGCGTTTGGCCTTAACATACTCGAGTTTTACACTAGGAAGAAGATTAAACTGGATCATTCTACACGCTCCGCAAGTCCTGCTGCCACACCGAAGTGACTTGTTAAGGCCATGAGTTCGTTTTGTCTATCTTGAGAAAATGACACATTGCGCCACGCGTTACCAATTTCTACGCTTACGCCAAATTTATTAGCAATATACAGAGGAAACTCAGGCAGTAACGAACCAGCTCCGGTAATAATAATCCGATCCAGTTTAATAGCCTCACCATAACGCTTCTGGAAAAATTTAATTGATTTATCTATTTCGCCCACCAATAGGTCAACCGTTCCGATAATAGCGTGGTATATTTGTCCTTCGAGCTTTTCTTTGGACAACCCGAATTTCATAACAAACTGTTCGGCTTGTTTTTGGTCAATGCTCAAGTTCTGCATAGCAGATTTGATAATCGCTTCAGAGCCAGTCGGAATAGCTCGTGTGAGTCGCGGTGCTCCATTCATAGCAATAACGAGATCAGCACTAGAATGACTCACGTCCAGTACCATCTGCGGCTGAGTCGAATCAGGGGCTAACACTGCGCGTGCTACAGCCAAATTGTCTGGTTCAAACGAAATTACATTCAATCCAAGTGACTCAAGCATATCAAGCCGGGCTTCAACAAACTCATTCGGTACACTTGAGAGTAATACTTCCACTTTTGTTGGGTCAACCGGAGAGTCGCCTATCTGTGCCCAATCCATCGTAGCCTCAGACAGGGGCGTAGGGATCAAAGAATCAGCCTGGTATTTTATGGCCTTTGCCAGCTCACCGGGTGCCAGCCGGTCAAAGTCAACTACCGCCGTAAAGACACGCTGCGAAGGCAAGCCCACAACCACATTTTTAGTATTGATACGCGCCTGCGTAAGCAGTTCCTGCAGCGCCAAGAGAAGTTTTTGCCTGTCCGTCGCTGATTCACTTTGAGATAACTTTACATCAATAGGTGTATACGCATATTTCACCAGGTTTTTTACAGGGCCGCTACCACTTAATTGAACAACCCGCACGGCAGTTGTGCCGATGTCCAGTCCAAAAAAATCTGATACCCCACTCAGTAAACTCATAATTGTCTGAATTATAGCATAAGGACTACCCCAACATACAAGCAGTTTATGCAAAACCACACGAACGGCCTAACTCTTTATATCGATCGGGTAACAAGCAGCTAAGTATTCCATATTCTCTGCAGTTTTAAATGCCTTCGCAAAATAAGCATGGATACCCGAAAGAACTTGCGGAGCCCCCTACCCTTCGTGCACCTTCTTAAACCACTCGTGCTCTAGCTCGCTTCGTGGTGAATCAACTACTCTCCAACTACCACCTTCAACAAGTAACGCTTGGTCATCAGTCAACAGTACCATTTCATTCTTGTGACTATATTTGGCTTTAATTTCATCAATAGCCTGCATTCTTGTCTTCATGTCATAGTGCGGGATTGGCACTACATTTACCCAATCAAGCCCTTTGGTAGAGGCTAAGCCCGTCACTTTCTCAGGCTCATCTAGTGATGAGATTGCTCCAATATCCGGGCCAGCAACCACTGCGCCAGCACTAGCGCCTGCATATAAACCACCCCTGGCAATATAACTATTCAGCATTTCATCAAAACTGGTATCGCGTAGCTGTTTTAGCAAATGGAAAGTATTACCACCAGCAACATACACAATATCTGCGGTACTGAGCTTGGCTTGCATTTCATCTTTTAAAGCATGTTCAATATCTAATTCAGTGATTTGAAAACCCATTTTACTGAGAACATCGTGATCTTTGTCTATCCACCAAACATCGTCATCCAGGTTACCGGCGGTTGGGATAAAGAGTAGTTTTATGTCCTTTGGGTCTCTCCCAACAAACTGCTTGATATACCCAAGCCCGCTAGATGCCAGAAAGAGCTTCACGCCAAACATTCCTCAAGTAGTTCAGGGAATTTTTCAGTTTGCATACTGCCATAGGTAAAGTGACCATAATTATGAAATTCCCGGTATTGGATTCCGGCAACTTTAGCTCGGAACTCCTTTACGGCTTTTTGTATACTCTCATTGTCATTATCCGAATTAAATATGGTGATGCCTCTGGCACGAGACGCGAGTTCTGGGTCAAGCTTAAAGTCATCAAAGAAATAATCACCGTCCCAGCCATACCCAAGTGACGGCGCAACTAACACAACCTTACCGACCTTCACATCTTTGTGTTCGCTGAGCCACCGCAACCAAAAACCGGCTCCGCAGCTGTGGCCGACTAGAATTGTGTTTTCGGTAATATCAAAACGCTCGACTTCTTTGCACCACAAATCCCAGTCTGGCTGAAAAGCATTTGGTACTTCGGGTGTAGCCGCCCAAATGTCTTTCTTAAGTAGCTGCCCTTGGAGCCACGGCATCCAGTGTGCATTACTCATACTTGGCCTATCCGGATCGTAGTATTCTTCTCTTCCCGGTTTACCGTGAAGAATGATTGCATTTTTCATACTCTGATTCTACTACCATATCTGTTAAACTACTAGATATGAGTTCTGTTTCGATTGGTATTCACAAGACGCAACAATACCATTTGACATCACCTTCCCTATGCCACCACTAGATAAAAGAACACGAGGCTATACGCCTCAACAGATTAAAGAACTACAAGAAACTGCTGGCGGTAAGTGGTAAATGCCATTTTTTCTGGCTGAATGATCATAAGACCTTTACACATTCA